>DASRJP010000322.1:0-4269 GCA_035649415.1 Pirellulaceae bacterium
GCTCCCCAGCCCGTAGCTGATCCATGTTCCCATCCCGGGAAAGCCTGGAAGCTGAAAGCCGGTCGCCTGGAGATACGTCGCCTGACTGTGGACGCCGGTCTTGCCGACCATGTTGTGGACGAAGGCCATTTCATCGACGACCTTGCCCAGCTCGGCGACCGGCTCGCCGAGCAGCTTGCCGCAGTTGCCGTAGGGCTTGAAATTCCATTGTGGGCGGAGCCATGGCCCCAGGCCGTTCTGAAACGCCTCGACGTGTTCGCCAAAGTCAGACGGTTGGCCGTCGTGCTTGATGAGGTCGGGCTTGAAGTCGAACAGATCGATGTGGCTGGCCGCCCCGGCCATGAAGAGCTGGACGACGCGCTTGGCCTTAGGAGGATGATGGGGCACGTCGGTGCGGCCGCCGAGCCGCGGATCGTCGCTCGCTTCGGCGTCGGCGGCGAGCAGGCTCGACAGGGCGAGGCCGGCAAAGCCGTGGCCCACAGTGGCGAGGAATTCTCGTCGTGATGGCGTCGGCATCATGTCGGGCCTGCTACTCCACAAACACAAACTCATTCAAGTTGAACAGCACGCGGCACAAGTTGGGTAAGCCGTGCTGATGGGCATAGGCGACGAATGCCTCTCGTTCCTCCGCCGTTGCCGGTCGGCCGAGACATTCGTAAACGGCACGATCTGTTTTCGCGGTCAAATCGCCGCCGCGGGCGTCGAGTTTGGCGGCGTAGTGCTTGGCCATGGTCACCATGAAGCCGTTGTTCAGAAGCGCCAGAGCCTGAAGCGCTGACAGGCTTTCATTGCGCTTATCAACTTGCATCGACGGGTCGGCGCAGTCGAGCGTCGTCATGAACGGCTGCTGCTGCGAGCGGACGATGAAACGATAGATGCTGCGGCGGTGCGATTTGGGATCGTCCGGGTCGTGCAGGTGGTACTCGTAGTGCGGCGAATGCTCTGGCTTGTCGATGACAAAATCCTGGAAGCTCGCACCACCCATCGTTTGGTCGAGCTTGCCGCTGACGGCCAGTACGCTGTCGCGAATTGCCTCCGCTTCCAGCCGGCGGCGGTTGGCGCGCCACAGCAGACGATTGTCTGCGTCAACGGTATTAGCGGACGGTATGCGGGTATGCGGGTGTGAGGGTGTGAGGGTGTGCGGATCGTCCCCCTTCCCTCGCACCCTCCTACCCTCATACCCCGACACCTGCCGATACGTCGTACTGAGAACAATCATTCGATGCAGGTCTTTCAGCGACTGTTTCCCGTCGCGAAACTCTGCCGCCAGCCAGTCCAGCAGCTCGAGGTGCGACGGCAATTGGCCGTTGCGGCCGAAATCGTTCGGCGTATCGACGATGCCCCGGCCGAAGTGGTACTGCCAGACGCGGTTGACGATCGACCGCCACGTGAGCGGATTTTTGGGGTCGGTGATCCAATTTGCCAAAGCGGCTCGCCGCTGGCCCTCGGCATGATCGGCCGACAATTCAAAACGCGCCGGCAACGTCGAGATCGCCGACAAGGCTCCGGGACCGACTTCGACGGCCGGTTTAGTCACATTGCCCCGTTCCAGCAGAAAAATCGGCCGCGGCTTGCTGCCATTGGCGCCGGTGCCGACGAACGTCCCGCTGCCGGTGTGCACCGCACCGACGTAACACACGCTCTGCGGCGGCAGTTTAGCCAGCGATTCCTTCACTGCCGCCAGTTCTTTGTCAGTCGTCTCTAGGTCCTGACGCACCTCGGCCGTGGTAGCCTTGCTGAAGAGTTCCGCCCGCTCGCGCTCCAGCAGCGGCACTTGCTCTGCCGCGGCAATGCTCACGCCGGGATAGAGTCCATCGACCAGATTCGTTCTCCGCCACCGCGGCGGAGCTTCGATCGAGTCGAGGCTTGTCACCATGCCGCTGGCCGCGACGTTCTTCCCCGCGGCATCCAGCACCTCCATTTCGGCAATCGCGAAGATGAAGTCGTTTGCCAGCCGTGGCGCGAGCCTGGTGGCCGTAATGCGAATGTACCTGGCGGTCTTGCCGCCGACGTCGATTTTCTGCGCCGCCAGTCCCGGCTTCGCCACATCCGCTTGCGAGAAGTCGGCCACGGTCCTGACATCGGCGGCAAATGCCGCATCGTCACCGATTTCCACTTTGTAGCGCAAGGGGAAACCAAAACCTGCGCCAATGCTGTTGAAATCGTCGTCGCAGGGGTACAGCACGATCGCTCCAATCGCCGTCGGCTCCTTCAGCTCGACCTGCACCCATTTGGTCACATCCTGCCTCAGTTCGATGTTGCTGTGGTAGCCAAACTCGACCGGCCTGGCTTTACTGTCCTGGGCCTTTCGCGCGGCGGCAATCTTTGCGTCCAGCTCCGCCAGCCGCGGTCCGGCGGCCGCGGCAATCTGCTTGTCGATCGTTTCCTTACGAGCGAGCAGCGACGATTGCCTCGCCACAAGCTCACGCCGCTGGCGGGCGACCTGCGAATCGACGTCATACGACTTGTCGGTGCGGTCAATCGCGGCAAACACGGCCTGGAGCGAGTAATAATCCTCCTGCGTGATCGGATCGAATTTGTGATTGTGGCACTGAGCGCACTGCACTGTCAGGCTGCAAAACGTCTGCATCGTGTTGGTGACCATGTCATCGCGGTCGAGATGCCGGGCCACTTTGCCGTCGATCTTTGTCTCCGGCACTTCGGCGTGGCCAATGAAATCCCACGGTCCGGCGGAAAGAAAACCGAGGGCCTCGATCCCGTCGCGTGAATCGGGAAACAGCACGTCGCCGGCAATCTGCTCCTGGACAAAGCGGCCAAACGGCTTGTCCTCGTTCAGCGCGCGGATGACATAGTCCCGATACGGCCAAGCATTGGGCCGCGGCTTGTCTTTGTCGTAGCCGTGCGTCTCGCCGAAATGGACCACGTCCAGCCAGTGCCGGGCCCAGCGCTCCCCATACTGCGGCGAGGCGAGCAGCCGCTCGACCAGTTTTTCATACGCCTTGTCGTCCTTGTCGGCCACAAACGCTTCGATCTCTTCCGGTGTCGGCGGCAGTCCGACGAGATCGAAATACAGCCGGCGAATGAGCGTTCGCTTGTCCGCCTCGGGCGCCGGCGCTAGCTTGCGCTCGCGGAGCTTTGCCAGGATGAACGCGTCGATCGGCGTTCGAATTCGCCGCTGGTCGTCGCCTGCGAATTGCGGCACTGGCGGGCGAATGATGGGCGTTAGCGACCACCAGTTGGCGTCGGCCACTGCCTTGTCCCTCAGCACCAGTCCCTCGGGCCATTTCGCGCCGGCCGTTATCCACTGGCGAATCGCCTCGACTTGATCCGCCTTCAGCGGCGGCTTGCCTTTGGGCATCTCCGGTTTGTCACCGGTAATAAAGTCGAGGATCAGGCTGCTGTCGGGCTTGCCTGGCTCGATGATGGCGCCGCTCTCGCCGCCGGCCAGCGCGGCTTTCGCCGTCGTCAGCGACAGGCCCCCCTTCTTTTCCGAGTCGTTGTGGCACTGCAAACAGTGCCGCTCGAAGACCAGGCCGACGCCGCGGGCAAAGTCGCTGTTTTCCTCAGCGACCGCGGACAGCGCGCTGACCATCGCCAGCCAGTACACCGCGGCAAATAAGGGAGATTTCCGCATCACCCCATGGTACCGTGCTGCCGCGATTGCCGCATACAATCGAGCCTATGTTTCCCATGCGCCCCGGCGGCATCAAGTTCATCGACACAAAGACTAAGCGCCCTGCCGAAGGGAAGCGTCCTGAAGCCCACTTTCTGAGCTTTGACGGCGTGGACGGCGCGGGAAAATCGACACAGATTGGCCTACTAAGTCAGTGGCTGCGCGCCCGCGGCAAGGTGGTGGTCGAGTGCCGCGATCCGGGGAGCACGCCCCTGGGTGAGAAATTGCGGTCACTGCTTTTGGACCGGCACGACATATCGATTCATCGAATGAGCGAGATGCTGCTGTACATGGCGGCCCGGGCGCAGCTCGTCGAGGAAGTCATCCGGCCGGCATTGGCCGCGGGAAAGTGGGTGCTGTCGGATCGGTTCCTGCTGGCGAATGTGGTTTACCAGGCACACGCCGGCGGGCTCGATCCGGACGAGGTTTGGCAGGTCGGCGCGGTGACGGTCGGCGGGATCATGCCCCGGCTGGCGATCGTGCTCGATATGCCCGCCGAAAGGGCAGCGGCTCGCATCCAGCGGGAGCACGACCGGATGGAAGCCCAAGGGCTGGAATACCTGGAGCGCGTACGGCAGGGATTTTTGATTGAAGCCGCTCGGCGTCCTGATGAGATTGTCGTCATTGCCGCTGAC
>DASRJP010000323.1:0-10584 GCA_035649415.1 Pirellulaceae bacterium
TCTGATCATCGGAGGAGAGGACGATCGCATGGTTCCCGCGCAAGTGCAGCGGCAGATGGCCCAGCGGATTGCGAATCATGTTCTGGAAATCTGCCCAGGGTACGGTCACTTTAACGACATGGAAAACCCAAATTATCAGCAGTTGGTCGATCGTTTCTTGCGGTCGGTGACCCAGGCGGCACCGGACGGATAGGATAGGAATGAGCCGAGCGAATGCCGGTAATGGTCCGGCGTTTGCAAAAGTATTGCCGACCGCTGTCGTTGTGACGGCAATCGGCGCCTGGCAACTGTCCCTCGAATTGCACCCTGAAACACGTGTCAAAACTCCTCACCTCCGCGGAACAAGATCGCTTCCGGGATAACGGCATCGTCTTTCCCATCCGTGTTCTTGCGAGTGACGAGGCGGACTACTATCGCCGCGCGTGCGACGATCTCGAGCGGCAGCTCGGCGGACGGCCGCGCACGGTGGAAGTGCGTCAAATGCACCTGCACCTGCACTGGGCGCACAAGTTGGCCATCCATCCGCGGATTCTGGATGCCGTCGAGGATGTGCTGGGTCCGAACTTGCTCGTTTGGGCGACGGAATTGTTCGCCAAGCACCCCCACGATGGGGTCGTGTCGATCGGTTGGCATCGCGATCGGACGTATATGGAATTCGATCCGTCGCTGACGGTCACCGCCTGGATTGCGCTGAGCCGCTGCACGCCGGAAAACGGCTGCCTGCGAGCTGTGCTCGAGCCGCAGCGCCGCAATGCGTCAAGCTGGGATATGCGACGAAACGCCAGCGGCGAAAACCGCCTCCCCGACGTCCCGGCCGAAGCAATTCGCGAGGTGGCGCTCGAGGCAGGTGAGATGTCGCTCCACGACGTGCACGTCCTCCACGGCTCGGGCCCCAATCGATCCGCTCAGAAACGCGTCGGCTTTGCAATCCGCTATATCACGCCCGCGGCAGTCCCCCGCCGCCCGCGGCCGCCGGCGGTTTTGGCCCGTGGCCGCGACGGTTACAATCACTTTCAGCTAGCCGATCCGCCGCCGGAGGTCCCTGCCGAGACTACGCTTGGCGAATTGAAGCGCTCGGCCCTTGAGCATCTGGAGGCCACCCTGCAAAACGTCAAGCTAGCCAGCAGGTGATCAGCGACGCGCAGCGCCGGTAACGTTGCCGTCAGCGACGGGCCACAGGACGAAACACTCGCAGCATTGAGTGGCGTCATGACGAACATCGAACGAGGCATTCGCGAATACATCCAAAGCTCCTTTCTCGCCGACGGTGACGGGAAAGAACTGCGCAATGACGACGATCTGCTCACCGTTTTGGATTCGCTCCAGATCCTGCGAATGCTGATGGACTTGGAAGCGAAGTATTCCATCAAGGTGGACAACAGCGAGCTGTCGCCGGAGAATCTGGGCACGACTGCCAAGCTCGCCGCCTTCATCGCCAGAAAGCGCCAAGCCTCGCTGTGTTAGCGGAGCGAGCCATGCAGCGAACCGACTTGGAGGGCGTTGTCGTTGTCTGCGGCGCCGGCGCGGCTGGCATCGCCGCCGCAGTGTCCGCGGCGCGGCAGGGGGCGAAGGTGGTCCTGCTCGAGGCTGGACCGCGCGTCGGCGGCACGGTTGCCAGTGCCCTGATTCACACGCTCGCCGGCTTTTTCGACTCGGCTGGAGAACTCCTCAACGACGGCCTATGCCGGGAACTTGTACAGCGGCTGACTGCGGGCGGCGCGCTGGCCCGCCGGCGAAAAATGGGGCGGCTGTGGGTGCTTCACATCTGTCCGAATGCGTACCAGACCTGCATGGCGCAGTGGCTCGGCGACAATAAGCGGATTGATATCTTGTGCGGAGCCAGGGCGAGCGGCATCGTTCGCTCCGGCGGCTCCATCCGGGAATTGACCGCGATCCGTGCCGGCGAGAGTTTTCGTCTCACGCCGGCAGCCGTCATCGACGCCACGGGCACGGCCGAAGTAGCACGGTTGATCGGCCGAACGTGCGTCCTTGATGACAAGCGGCCGGCGGCCGGAGGCTGGGTCTTTCGACTCCGCGGCGTTGCACCCGGTGCATTGGCTATTCCTCGCGGCGTCGCGCTGGTGCGCAGGATGAGAGAGGCGGCTGGTGCCGGGGAGCTTCCGGCGGAGTGCGGCCACGTCTGGCTCGACCTTGGCTGTCACGAAGACGAGGCCTTTGTGAAGCAGTTGGTGCCCATGGGCGACGAATGGCAGGCGCGAGAAAGCCGCGGCGAAATCTCGGCCAGGGCTCGCGAAACCCAGGACGCCATAGTCAAGTTCCTCCGCCGTTTGCCCGAGTTTGCCCGAGCTGAAGTCGTCCAAACCGGCAGTCTCGGCATTCGGGACGGCGGTCGCATTCGCGGCCGCTATACCCTCAGCGGCGACGACGTGCGGCACGGGCGGAAGTTTTCTGATGCCGCCGGCCGCTGCGCCTGGCCGATCGAGTACTGGGACTCCGAGCGCGGCATTTCGCTCGAGTATTTGCCCGACGGCACGCACTACGAGATACCTATGTCCGCACTGCAGCTGCCCGGGATCGAAAACTTCTGGGCCGTCGGCAAATGCCTGTCGGCCGACCGGTACGCGCACGCCTCGGCACGCGTGGTGGGCGCCTGTTGGGCCATGGGAGAAGCGGCTGGGCAGGCGGCAGCCGCCTGCGCGTCTGCGAATCGCGTCGCGTGCGGAGGTGCCCGGTGACCGTTTCGATGGATGAACGGTTTCGCGAAACGGCGCGACGTCAGCCGGATCATCCGGCCGTCGTCGGTCCGCAGGCAAGCACCGAAGTGACCTACGCTCAATTGGATCGCGCCATCGAGGCGGCCAGTGGCAGGCTCAAGGAGCTGGGCGTGCAGCCAGGCGAATGCATTGCGCTCCATCTACCAAGCTCGGCACAGTACATCATCTGGAATTACGCCGTCTGGCGGTGCGGCGGCTGCGTAGTGCCGATCCCCGTGGAATTGGCGGCCGATGAGAAAACGGAGATCTGCCGACAAATCGCGCTAGACCGCGTCATCTCCCCGCGGAAGAGCGCCGGATTTGTCGAGGCCTTTTGCCGAACGAGCGGCGGCGACCTCGGCGCGGACCTGATGCAGGTTCCCATTCGCAGCCCGCGCGAGCACCCGCCGGGCTTCCACGAGGTCGCTGGTGCGTTCATCCGGTTTACATCGGGAACGACGGGGACATCCAAGGGGGTCGTCCTCTCGCATCAAACGATCGACGAGCGGATCCGTGCGGCCAACGACGTGCTCGACATCGGGCCGCGCGACCGCGTGGTCTGGGTCCTGTCGATGTCGTACCACTTCACGGTGTCAATCGTCGGCTACCTGACTCTGGGGGCGACGATCATCTTGCCGGCCAATCATTTTGCCGCCGCAATTTTTCAGGCGATCCACCAGCGCGAGTCCACGCTGCTGTATGCGTCGCCGATGCACTTCGCGCTTCTGGCCGACAGCCCGCAGGCGGCGCCGCTGCCGCTGCGGCTGGCGATTTCCACCACCAGCTCGCTCGACGGCCGGATCGCCCAGGCATTTTCGCAGCGCTGCGGCCTGCCGATTTCCCAGGCGCTGGGGATCATCGAAATCGGTCTGCCATGCATCAACGTTGACATGGCCGCCGAGCACCCCAGCAGCGTCGGGCGCGTCCTGCCGGCCTACGAGCTGCGACTTGAGGACGTTGGCCTGGGCCCGGAAATGCGGGAAATCTTCTTGCGCGGCCCTGGGTTTCTCGACGCTTACTATCATCCCTGGCAAACGCGAAAAGAGATCATGCCAGACGGCTGGTTCCGCACTGGCGACCTGGGTTTCCTGGACGAAGACCGTTGCCTGTCTTTGCGAGGGAGATCGAAGGATGTCATTAACGTGATGGGGATGAAGTTTTTCCCGCAGGAAGTCGAAAGCGTATTGGCGTCCCATCCCCAGGTGCAATCCGCTTCCGTCTTCGGTTGTCCGGACGAGCGCTGGGGCGAAGCCGCCCATGCCCGCGTCGTCCTCAGCAATCACTCGCGTGCCGACGGCCTGGAGGAACAACTGCGCCAGTTTTGCCTCCAGCGTCTGGCGTCCTACAAGGTGCCACAGAAAATCGAATTCGTCGCCTCGTTGCCGCGCACGGCCAGCGGCAAGGTTCTCCATCGGGCGAAGTAGCGATTGCAAATTGCGCGTTGAGGATTAAAAGTGCCGAATCTCCCGACCATGGCCACTTCCGAGCATTCCGCACTCCGCACTCTGCATTCCGCGCTAATTCAGCCCCTCAATCCACTCGATTTGGCCCTGTGCTGCGTCGATCGCACGATTCGCCGCATGGGCTATCCGGGCTTCGAGACGCAGTTGCTGGTGTGGCTTTCGGGACGCGCTGACATCGCCAGGCTGCGGCGCGCGATCGCCAACTTGGGTCGGTTGCACCCCGAGATCACTTCTCGTCTTCACGAGCGCGTCGCGGAGGAACTCGGCGAGGCGTTCTGGGAATTTCGGCTGGGCGCCGAGCCGCATTTGTCGGAAATCGACCTCGATTCGGCCGATCCGGCACACGTGTTGGCCTCTGCCGCCAGGCTGTTGTCCACGCCGCAGGACCCGGCGGTCTTTGACCCGCTGCGGTTTTACCTGCTGCACCGGCCAGGCGGCGGCGACGTCTTCCTGATGCAGTACAGCCATGTCCTGATGGACAACAGCGCCTCCAGTCTCGTCGTCCGCGAGATCGATCGGCTCTCTCAGCTTGACGCGGACGACGCGGAGCCGCGCCGTCCGCAGCGCCGACTGCTGCGGCATTACGTGCGGAGGTTCTCCCACGCCCAGCGGCAGAGCGGGGCCCGCGGCGCGGTAGAGCTCCACGGCCGAGTCCTCCGCGGGCGGGCCGCGATCCTCGGCAAGGGAGAGGAAGACGGCTCGCTGATTTTCGGGCCGGTGGAAGCAACCAGCGGCCGTCGCAACGTGCAACTGCGGATCGCCGTCCGCACGATCGATCCCGAGGCAACGCGGGCGATCCATCGCGAAACCGTCAAACTCTGCGGTCTTCCCAGTCTGTCGATGGCAGTTCTGGCCAGCGTCTTTCGCGTGATCCGCGAGCTGGGGCCGGCGGAGCGCAACGCTCAGCGCAACTACGTCGCCGGGATCGGGCTCGATCTGAACCTGCGTGCCGCGGGTCATCCGCTGTTTCAGAACCTGCTGTCGATCGTGCCGATCAGTGCGCGGCCGGACGAGTTGGCCAGCCGCGACGAGCTGGTGCGACTGCTCAGCCGCCAACTCCGCAGCCGCCTCGAAGCGAAGATCGACCTGGGGATCGTGCGCCTGGCCACCGGCTTTGAAGGCCGCGTGCGGCACATGCGCTGGGTGCTCGAGCATATCCTCCGCTACAGCTATTCGCTGTGGTATGCCTACTTTGGCGCGCTCGACTCCATCGGCCCCACCTTCTGCGGAGCGAAGGTGGAAAACGCCCAGTACATCGGCCCCGCCTGGTCCCCCATGGGCATCGGCCTCCTCGTCAACCAGTTCGCCGGCCGGCTCAACTTCCAGCTCACCTACGATCCGTACCTCGTAAACAACTCGCTGGCAAACGACTTCGTGGATGCAGTCGTCACGGACTTGCCTCATTCGGCAGCCAAATGAGAATGCCGGGGCGCTGCTCGTTGAACCGGTCGTGGGCCTGCCTGGTGACTTTCGTCCGCAAGAGGCCGACGTTGCTCAGCGTCTTCAGCGCCAGCAGCGGGGCAAGGCCGCGGTCGTCGATCCGGGTCCGATCAACGTCCAGGTCCTCGAGCGTCGTCGGCCAGTGCATCTCGGCGAAAGTCTCCGCTGGAATCCTGGTATCGCTGAGATTCAGCCGGCGGAGATGCGACAGACGGGCAACGCACTGGGCCCCTTCCGCTTCCACAGGGCAGTCCGACAGATCCAGGTTTTCCAGCCGCGACAGGACCTCCACGTGGGCCAGCCCCGTCCCCGTGACCTGCGTCGACCACAGCGACAGGTCCTCCAGGTTCGCCAGCGGCGCCAAGTGCTTCAGTCCGGCATCGGTGATCGACGTGTTGTGCAGCTCGAGCAGTTTCAGGTTGCGAAGCTGGCCAACGTGCGCCAGGCCGTCGTCGGAGATTTTTGTCCCTCCCAGCGACAGCCACTCAACCTGCTGACATGAAGCCAGGTGCGCAACGCCCTCGTCGGTGATTAGCGAGTCCTTCAGATTCAGGCTCTTTAAGTGGACGCAGCCACTGAGGCGTTTGGCCGTTTCGTCACCGACTCGATTTCCATCCAGAAAGGCCCGCTCGAGCTGCGTAAGCTGCTCAAGGCCCTGCAGGTCGTCGTCGGTAAGGCCGGCGTCGTCGATGCGCAGGTCGCGGAGCTTGGTGAAGGCGCCCAGGTGGGTTTTCGGATGACCTTGGGACGCCCAATCGCCGTAGGTATTCAGCTCCCGCAGGTGCCTAAATTTTGCCGCGGCCTGCCAGAATGCATCAGCCTCCGCACGTTCGACGTTCTGCTCGGCTGCAGTGGGAGGCCGTCCATCCACGTCCACGTACCGCAGCACGCGCCCCGTTTGCTGCGAAACATCGACGACGTCGTAAAAATAATCCTTGCCGAACCAGCGCTGCCAGGCGGTCAGCGGCGGCTCGTCGTGCACCAGGCCGTCCACGACCTGATCCTGGTAGTAGACCACGCCCCCCAGCTTCTCGATTGCCGCCACCGCTTCCGCCTGCCGCCGGGCCCGCTCCCGCCACCAGACAAACGCTGCCAGCGGCAGGCTCAGCACGAACACCAGGATCAGCAGCGTGCGCAATCGAAACCGAAAAAATCTCCGCCAGGTGACTTTGGAATTGATCCGATTCCCAGCCGCGGCGTCCATTTCGTCAGTGTACCCGGCTGTCGGCGCAATTGCCCGCTTCCCGGCGTCAGGCTGAAAACGAGCGGCGAGGAATGTCCATAACCTTCAGCGGTCGCTCAGCGCGGCGGCAATCAGCGAGATGGCGATGAGTGTCGAGAAGAGAGCCGAAATCGCGCCGCACACGATGCCGATCCAGGCGTGGACCGAACCTTTGATCGCCGGATTCTGCGCCCGCTTCCGCAGGCCGATGATTCCCAGGACCAGCGGCACCAGCCCGGCGGGGATCGGCGTGATGCAGCAGATCAGACCGAACAACCCCAGGTAGTAGGCCGTTAGGGCGTAGGGGTTTTTGTAGGGAATCACGCCGCCCGTGGCGTCACCCTCCCCCTGGGGCGGCGGATAGGGCGGATAGGGCTGGTCGGAAAATTGGCTGGGCGGCTGGTAAGGATTGGACATCGTCGGGTGAGTCTATCGTCTGGGTGATGTTCCGATAACCGGGCGTGCGGCGAGCGCGGCGGCGTACGTCCCCCTTGCCCGCCGGGAGAGGGTCAGTAGTGGAAACCACGCCGGGTGGTCGGTCGTCTACGTTACGGGCACGAGGTCTTCCTGTCCCTGGAGAATCGCCATGAAGGGAAGAATTGCACTGGGGGCGCTGGTCGTCTGCGGCGTGGTGTGCTGCACCTTGCGCGGGGAATATTCGGTCGCGGACAAGGGACTGTGGTCCGAAAGCTGGCCCAAGGAGCTCGAGCCCCTACGGGCACAGGCCCGCACGTACGAGGGGCCCCGCGTGCCGCAGCGGCACTACCTGATTCCGTTCACCAAACGCGAGGAGTTCGAGACGGCCTGGCCACATCTGGTGAAGGCCAAAACCAAGGGGGCGCCGATCATCCTGCTGCGCGGGCCCAAGACCGATTTTTTCACGGTCGAGCCCGCGGGCGTGCTGATCCACTCGCCCCCCGACGACGTGGTCTCGCCCGATGCGCCGCGCCCCGGCAAGATGGATGTGCGCACCAAATGGGCGGGCGCCATTTACATCGAGCTGGTGGTCGATGGCGAGGTCGTCGATCTCAATCGGATTGAACTGCCGAGCGATACGCCAATTGTGGATGAGCGGTTTGTGCGAAAGGGGAGAGAGAAATCCCAATGACCAAGCCCCAATGAGCAATGGGGGACAGGGAGCAGGGGACAGGAGGGCGGAGTTCAAAGTTCAAGGTTCAAAATTCAAAGTTGGGGGCGCCCTCACCCGGCCTGCGGCCACCCTCTCCCAGGGGGCGAGGGATACAGAGACACCCTCTCCCAGGGGGCGAGGGGTTAGCGTGCACCCGCGCGCTGGGGTTGGTTTTGGCCCCAGCGGCGGCCATTGCCATTGCCGGAGGCGGGTTTTGGCGGCGTCGTGATCAGGCGGAGGTTGCCGGGGCCGAGCAGGTCGTCCAGGCGAGATCTCAGTTCGCTCGTGATTTCAACACGGGCGCGATGGGCAGTCATGTACACCCGCAGGCCGCCGTCCAGATGGAGGACCAGCCGCAGCTCGGCATTGCCGGGGTAGGCGCGGACCACTTCCCGCACCCGGGTGACGACGTCCGGCCCGTGGTCGAGCTCGCTCAGCCGCAACTCAATGCCGCTGGTGTAGCGGGACTCCATTTCATGGAGCGGGATGACTTCATTCACGATCAGGTTGGGTTCTTCGCGGCGGCGGTCGATGACGCCGCGGAGCATGACGATCGTGTCGGCCACAATCAGGTGCCCCTGGGCGGCAAATCCTTCGGGCCAGAGGATGCAACGGATCAGGCCCTCCGCGTCCTCGAAGTCGAAGTTGGCGTACTTCGACGGCTTGCCCGGCTGCGGGTCCTTGGTGTGGGCCAGCTTGATCGAGGAGATGATGCCGCCGAGGATCACCTCGTCGCGATCCTTGAGGGCGGGGACGTCGGCCGTGGTGTGGGAGCGGTACATTTCGAGCTGGCGCTTGTGCTCGGCCAGCGGGTGGGTGGAGAGATAGAAGCCGAGGACCTCTTTTTCGTTCTGGGCCTTTTCCTTTTCGCTCCACTCGGGCAGGTCGGGGAGGGTGGCGGCCGGGGCGGAGGCTGCATCGTCGTCGCCGCCGCCAAAGAGGCTCTTTTGTCCCGCGCGGCGGTCGGCGGCCAGCGACGCGCCGGAAAGGAGGGCCCGCTCGATGGCGCTATAGAGTTGCGCGCGGCGAGCGCCGAAGCAGTCCATGGCGCCCGCCTTGATGAGCGTTTCGAGGGCCGTCTTGTTGGCCCCGGCCTGCTCGACCCGCTCGCAGAAGTCGAACAGGTCCTTGAACGGGCCGCCTGTTTCGCGGGCGCGCTCGATCGCTTCCCCCGCGGAGCCGCCGCAGCCTTTGATCGCGGCCAGCCCGAAGGCGATCTTGCCGCCGACGACTGTGAAATCGACCCCAGACGTGTTCACGTCCGGCGGCAGCACGTCGATCTCCATCCGGCGGCAATCCTCCAGGTGCTCGACGAGCGAATCCTTCTGCTTGAAGTTGCGGCCCGGGATGTCCCCCGAGAGGAGTGCCGCCATGAACTCGACCGGGTAGTGGGCCTTGAGGTAGGCCGTCATGTAGGCGATGAGGGCGTAGGCGGTCGAATGGGACTTGTTGAACCCGTAGCCCGCGAACTTGATGATCAGCTCCCAGAACTCGGCGGCCTGGTGGCTCGTGAGTCCCTTGGCGGCGGCGCCGGCGATGAACTTCTCGCGGCTGGCGGCGATTGTCTCCTCTTTCTTCTTGCTGATCGCCTTGATGCAGGTGTAGGCGGCGGCCAGCTCGATGCCGCCCAGCTCGCTGAGGATCCGCATCACCTGCTCCTGGTAGACCATCACGCCGTTGGTCTCGGAGAGGATTTTTTCGCAGATGGGGTGGATGTACTCGGGGCGGATGCGGCCGTGCTTGACGTTGACGTAGTCGTCCACCATGCCCCCTTCCAGCGGGCCGGGGCGATAGAGGGCATTGGTGGCGATGATGTCCCGGAAGTGGTCGGGCTTCATCTTCTTGAGCAGGTCGCGAATGCCGCCGCTTTCGAGCTGGAAGACGCCTTTGGTTTCGCCGCGGGCCAGGAGGGCGAAGGTTTTTTTGTCGTCGAGCGGGAATTTGTACGGGTCGATGTCGCGGCCCGTCGTCTGCTTGATCAGCTCGACCGACTTGCTGAGCATCGTCAGGTTGCGGAGCCCGAGGAAGTCCATCTTGAGGAGGCCGGCGGCTTCGACATCTCCCATCGACCACTGGGTGATGATGTCGCTCTTGCCCGTGACGCGGGCTAGCGGGACGTACTCGGTGAGCGGCTTGTCGGCAATGACGACGGCGGCCGCGTGGGTGCCGACGTTGCGGGCGAGGCCCTCGATCTTCATCGCCAGCGTGAGCAGCTCTTTGGTGTCCGGATCGGAATGGTAGAGCTGGCGCAGCTCGTCGCTCTGCTGGAGGGCTTCTTCCAGCGAGATGCCGAGGGTTTCCGGCACCATGGCCGTGAGCTTGTTGACGCGGTCGAGCGGAATGCCCAGGACGCGGCCGACGTCCTTGACGGCGGCGCGTGCGGCCAGCGTGTTGAACGTGCCGATCTGGGCAACGTTTTCTTCGCCGTACTTTTCCTTGACGTAGCGGATGATCTCGCCGCGGCGGTCCTTGCAGAAGTCGATGTCGATGTCGGGCGCTTCCTTGCGGTTGAGGTCGAGGAACCGCTCGAACAAAAGGTCGTACTTGATCGGGCAGACGTGGCTGAGGTAGAGGGCGTAGCAGACCAGCGCGCCGACGCCGCTGCCGCGGGCGGTG
>DASRJP010000324.1:0-16151 GCA_035649415.1 Pirellulaceae bacterium
CTCGCCGCCGACAATCCACCGCAGTGCCCCCTGGCGCTTGATATCGAGCGACACGAGCTTGTTGAACGGACGGCTCCAGAGTGGATTGGGCTGCATTCCCCGGCGAAAAACGATATTGGGATTGATGGCGCCGCTCCCCAGAGGGGCCAGGCCCATTTCGTCGATCAAGAACACCTGCTCGCCGTCGCTGCTGAGCTGGCCAAAGGCGTGATCTTCAAACAACCGTTGATAAAGCTCCTGCTCGCGAGTGCTGACGGCGGGAGCGCGGCCGGTTGCGCCGGTCGTGCGAGACACCTTTTCGTAGGAGGAATCATCCCAGGGAAAGATCCAAACGCGTTTTCCTGTCTCCAGATCGGCGCCGACGACGCGGTCCGGCGTGCGGAATATCGCGTAGTTGCTTACCACCAGCGGCTGCACCGCGGGTACCAGCGTCTCCTGTTTCTCCAGCCGAGTCTTCGCTGCGTTGCGAACACGCTGTTGATCGGGCGGGTCGCCGACCATCGGCAAACTCCAGCGGTAATTGAGCAGCGGCATGCTGGCGACCGAAATCGCATTGCGGGTCTCGTTGCCGCGAAACATGACCCACTGCGTCGCTGCCAGCGTTCGCACCTTGCCACCCTGTCCAACGACCTTTTCCAGCCAGGCCAGCGCCTGGTCGTCGCGGGAAAAGAGCGAGATTTCGTCTTCGCCGATGCGAACGCGGGATTGCGGCAATCGCGCCTTAAGCGCCAGCAGCGTTTGCGTTGCCTTCTCCGATTGCTGTGCGTGCAGCCAGCTAGTCGCCAGCAGCAGCGAAAGCTCTGGATCGTAGGTCGCGGCAGCCGATTCGACCTCGGCCACGCGCTGGAACTGAAGGGCTGCCGCCAGGGGGCGTCCTCGGTCCAACTGGAGGCGCCCCAGCAGGATGACTGCTTCGTATCCTGCCTGCGTGTGGAAATAGCGGCGGGCGACCTCCGTCAGTGCCGCCACGTCTCCTTTCTCCAGAGCCTCATCAAGCAGCTTGCGGGCTTCGTGACCGCACTTCAACTCGTACAGACTGCGTCCCTTCGGCGGGAGAGATCCCAGCAGCCGCAGGGCTTCGGTCTTGAGGCTGGTTTGAGCGTCTGCCTCTCCAGGCCGCCCCAAAAAATAATCGTTTTCGTCGTCGCCATTAAGAATTTGCGTCAATTCCTCGACCGCGGTCGCAAACTCCTTTTCGGCGATGGCTTTCTCGGCCCGGCCCAAGGCCAGACGATATTCGCGCTGCACTGGCGGGAAGATGCTGCTGACGTCATCCTCCTCCCCGGTTGTCCGATGGGTAATTTGTCCCCATGCGGACAACTGCCCGGCAATGATCGCCAGAACGATTGCCAGGCTGGCTGCCAGTTCGCGCTTTAGCGGTTTCGGCATGATCGAGCCCTTCCGGGTTGGGAATCTCCCTAACTCGTTGTGCAAAAATATCTTACAAAATGCCACCCCGCCCAGCAAGTGAAAGCCACTTTGCCATTTTGTCGCCGCAGCGGCCACTAGCGGGACTGGTAGGAACACCGGGCCGCACCGGTTCTGCGATCGGCGCGCCGAAAGTCGCGCGTTCGGCCAGATTCGAGCTGGCGGACCGTGTGTCGGCGGTGGTGAAAGGAGCACTACGTGGCGCTCCGTCCACTACGAAGCGGCAGCGATCAGCGTCGTCGCAAACGGCAAAAATTGCGGGTTTTCCAGGGTTTTTTGCACGGGCCCCAGTTGCAATTTCCGAATCAAAGTATCTAATCGCAGGCCATCCGCACTGCGGAAATACCGAGATTTTCCCCGTTTCCCGCGTCTCTTTGAGGAGCCTCACGAGGAGGGTGAGTACATGGCGAAGAAATCTGCCTCTGCCAAGCCGGCTGGCAAGTCCGAAGTGTTTGCCAACATCGCAACGACGACAGGCCTGACCAAGAAGCAGGTGGCGTCGGTCTTTGAAGCACTGGAGGGCGAGATCGGCAAGGCGCTCAGCAAGAAAGGCTCTGGAGCATTCCAGATTCCCGGTCTGTGCAAGATCTTGCGGATCAACAAGCCAGCCCAACCCGCGCGCAAAGGAGTGCCGAACCCGTTCAAGCCCGGCGAACTGATGGACGTGGCCGCCAAGCCGGCCAAGAACGTCGTCAAGGTCCGCCCGCTCAAGGGCCTGAAGGGAATGGTCTAGTTCGACTTTCCGTTCGTCAACCCATTGACCGCAATCGAGCCGCCCGGTTTCGGGCGGCTCGACAAATCTGGGGGCCAGTTTCCGCTGTGCGAGCGCGGTTGCCGTCCAACACGCCTGCGCGTACGATGAGGACAGAAGTTTGGCTGCGCCTACCGCCGCGGCGCGATTTTCCGCGGCATTCTTTCCACACCGCATCCGCGCCGACGAGGCATACCGGCGCCTCCGATGAATCGCTCCAAACTCCGCAGGCAAATCGCCTGGGAAGCCGCGCGGCTGATGTACCTGCGCGAAGAGTCCGAGTATTTCCGGGCCAAGCAAAAGGCCGCCCACAGAATTTGCCAGGGCTGGGTGAAGCCAGCCGATCTCCCCAGCAATGCCGAGATTCGCGATGAAATCCAATCGTTCGCCCGATTGCACGAAGGGGACTCCCGGACGGATAACCTGCGCGAGATGCGCCTGGAAGCATTGCGGCTGATGCGTCTCTTGGCCCGCTTTCGTCCGTGCCTTATCGGCAGCGTAATGACCGGCCACGTCCGCGCCGGTTCGGACATCGATCTGCACGTATTCTCGGACAGCATCGAATCCGTGACGATGGTCCTGGATGAGCATGGCCTCGTCTACGACGTGGAGCACAAGAGGGTGCGAAAGAATGACGAGGAACGAGTCTTCACGCATATCCACGTTCAGGATCGCTTTCCTTTGGAGCTGACCGTTTATGTCGCCGATTTGGCGCACTATGTCTTCAAGAGCTCGATCACGGGGAAAGCCATCGAGCGGGCCAGCATCGCACAGCTCGAACAATTCCTCGCGCGGGAGTATCCCGATCTTGATCTCGAAACAGCGCTGGCCGAGGTCGCGGAAAAGGTGGACCGCTTCCAGGTCTATCAGAGCCTGCTGTTGCCACTGGAGAACGTGAAGCAGAACCTCAAATACCATCCCGAAGGGGAGGCGCTCTACCACAGTCTCCAGGTTTTCGACCACGCCCGCGACCAGCTCCCATACGACGAGGAGTTCTTGCTGGCGGCACTTCTTCACGACGTTGGCAAGGCGATTGACCCGCAAGACCATGTGGCAGCGGGACTGGAGGCCCTGGACGGCTTCATTACCGAGCGGACCGCCTGGCTCATCGAACACCACATGGAAGGCCATGCAATCCTGGACGGTACGCTCGGGGCCCGCGCGCACCGCCGCCTCAAGGAATCGGAGAGCTACGAAGAGCTGTTGCTGCTCTCTCGCTGCGACCGCGCAGGGCGGCAAATCGGGGCCGTCGCGCCGGAACTCGACGAAGCGCTTGACTACATTCGCCAACTGGCGACGACGTTTGGGTAGCTCTTCGTAGGGCAGATTTCTAACCCGTCCAAAATCGCGCCGAGGCCCAATTCTACGGCCGGTCAAACAAGGTCGGTTAGCATAAACAGGCGCCACGCGGACATTGGCTCGCCGACTTGCTTATTCGTCTGATGCTTGCCCTGGTTGTTTTGCTGATTTCAATCGTGGCTGTCGTCGAGTGCGGCGGTCTGCTTAGAATGAAGCGTGATCGGCCGCAGCACGGCTGACGCAGCACCACTTCATGTCCCGCCGCGCCCCCCAGACGCTCGCTGACTACATGGTCGTCGGCATCAGCCCAACGCTGGTGGCGCTGATGGTCGGCAGCCTGCTCTGGTTCCTGACAATCGTCTTTTATCAGGGGGAGTACACCTGGCGGCTGCTTTTCGTCCACGCAATGTTCATCATGGGCGTTGTCGGGATTACGCGGATCTCCATGGAGGAGGGAGCCGCGTATGCAGCCATGTTTGCCGCACCGCTGGCGCTGGCGGTGGCCGTGGCCTACACCTCGTTCGTAAAAGTGCAAGGCGCACTGGCCGCCATTAGCCCGCTCATCAACTTGGCGCTCGAGGCGGTGATCTGGTTCAGCGCCCATAAGCTGACTTGGGACTGCACGCTCATTGACGATTCCCAGGATTCGTCGAAAGAGGGTTTGCTCCAAGCGATGGGCTGGGACCGAGTGGAAGGGGAATTTGCCGCACCGACGGCAAACGGCCGCACTGCCGTAGAAACTTCTCCTGCACAGGACGTGGAGGCGACCACGAGCCGCGAGGTCGAGGTCTTTCATTGGCTCCGCTCGTTTTTCATTCCAGACAAACGTCCGCACACTCCCGGCGTGTGGATCATTTACTTCTCTCTGGCGGCTCTCCCACTTTTTGGCATTGGCCAGTGGTTCATTCCCGCTGATCACTTGGACCAGCGGCGACATGCGTTCTGGCTGCTGGTGGTCTACGTCGCTTGTGGCCTGGGACTGCTGCTGAATACGAGCTTCCTCGGTCTGCGGCGCTACCTCAGACAACGGAACCTGTTGATGCCGACTGAAATGGCCGCTACTTGGCTGGCGGTTGGAACGACGCTGATCCTGGTCGTCCTGGCCGTGGTCTGGCTGCTGCCGCGGCCGAGTGCCGAGTATTCAGTCTCACAGCTCGACATGTTCAAGTCCAAGCCGCTCGATCCTTCGCGCTGGGGCTGGGGCAAGGACGGAGGCAAAAAACCTGGGAAGTCGAGCCAGAAGCCTGCCAGCGGCGAGGGCGGTCAGGAATCCGACCAGTCCCAATCGAGCAAGGGGGGCAAATCCCACAACCAGTCATCGGGCAAAGGCAAAGGATCGCAGCAGGAGGACGGCCAGGGAGACGAAGGCAAAAACTCCTCGGGGGACAAATCACAAGGCGGAAAATCGTCCGGCGGCAAAGGGTCGGGAAAGGATAAGAGCAGCGACGGCGCAAAGACGAAGGAGTCCGGAAGCGACAACCAGCAGGGCGACAGCAAGTCCGGCGACAAGAGCGATTCCCAAAGCGGCAGCAAGTCAAAGCCGTTTGACAAGGGCGACTCCCAAGGCGAATCGAAGAACGATTCCTCTCAGCAGAAACCGGACCGCCAGTCGCCTCAGCAGGAGAGCCAAGCGTCGCAGGAACCGAGCCAGGACTCGTCGTCCGCCGACTCCCAGAGCAAGACGTCAGACGGTTCGGAAGACAGAGGCCAGCAGGAGGAGTCGTCGTCTCAGCCGTCGCCCACCTCTTCTTACCGGCCGCCGGAATTCCTTTCCCGACTTAGCCCGACGGTGGCCCAGATCCTCCAGTGGCTGTTCTACGCCCTGGTGATCGTCACCTTGGTCGTACTGGCGTGGCTGTACCGTGCTGAGATTGCTGCCGCCTGGAAAAAGCTCATCGCCGAGCTGCGCGACCTGTGGGCCCGCTGGTTCGGTGGCAAACAACCGGCGGCCCCTGCGGAAGTCGCGGCCGCAGCGGCACAGCCGCGCGCGTTTGCAACCTATGCCGATCCATTTACCAGCGGCATGGCGGGTCGAGCCACGCTAGCGGAACTGGTCCGCTATACGTTCGAGGCGCTGGAAGCCTGGGGGCGGGAACACGAATCGCCGCGGGCCACGGGACAGACTGCCCACGAGTACGCGCAGCAAGTTGGATTTGTCCACGAGCCGCTGGCGGTCAATGTCCGCATCCTCGCGGAGCTTTACGGTCAACTGGCCTATGCGCCCAGCGCTCGGCGGAGCGCCAATCTCGAGCCGCTGAAGAGCTTGTGGCAGCAGATGCGCATGGCCAGCGGCGGGGTTTAGGTCCGCCGTCCGGACGATTCGTTCCGATTCCGCGTACTACAAGCGGAAGCAACCACGCACGTCGAGCAGCCGCCGTGCCCGCAGCCGTTTTCGGCATCCTCAGTCCCACAGCCGGGGCCGCAGCCAGTGGTGAGCGTCTCGGTGAATTTGCGGAATTCCACCTGAGCGTCGTAGACGTCGGCCAGTTCCTGCGTCACCGTCTCGATCTCGGGAGGTGTTTCGCCGACGAAGTAGAAAAACAGCGACTGCCCATCGAACAGGTGCTCGACATCCACCAGCGTGGCGGCAATTTCTCGTTCTGCCAGCAGAGCGACGCATGCCCGGTACGCATCGTCCCGGTGCTTTTCGATCCGGGCTAAAAGTAAATCGTCTTCGACAGTAACCCGCCGCAGCAATGCGCCGTCCACTTGCGGCCCGGGCAGCGGATCATCGACAGGCGATAGGACTTCCCCCAACTCCAAGCCGCGCGACGTGCGAAGAATGACCCGCGTTCCGCGCGCCAACCGCTCGGCTTGCGGCGAGGCAAAGCATCCCACGTAACCGGGAATGCCAAAGCGGACGAAATGCTGGCCTAACATGCGGAGCGACAGCCAAGTAAGATGTCGGAGCGTAGGATCGTCCACCTGTCCAACAGAAATCCGGTGAGGAGACGTGTCCTACCTTCAGTTTCGTCCAATCACCCGCCGCTGCCAAGCCGATGATTCAGCCGCTTTCGATGATGGCGCCCCCGAACCTGGACTATTCTGACCTGGCCGAGCACGTCATTGCCGGCCAGCGGTTGAGCGAGCTACAGGCGCTGGCGCTGCTGCAAGCACCCGACGATGAACTGCTCAACCTGCTGGCCGCCGCCTATTGCATCCGCCGCCGCTACTGGAATAACACGGTTCAGCTCTACTTCCTGATGAACGCCAAGAGCGGCCTGTGCCCGGAGGATTGCCACTACTGCTCGCAGTCGAAGGTCTCCGACGCCGACATTCCGCGGTACAACCTCCTGTCGCGCGAAAAACTGCTCGATGGCGCCCGCCTGGCCGCCGAGCGCAGGAGCCGCACGTACTGCATCGTTATCTCCGCCCGCGGACCGAGCGAGCGCGAGATCCAGGCTGTCGAAAAAATCGTCCCCGAGATCAAGGCCAGGTACGACCTCGACGTCTGCGCGTGCCTGGGGCTGCTGACTCCGGAGCAGGCCGCCCGTCTGGCGGCCTGCGGCGTCGATAAGGTCAACCACAACCTCAATACCAGTCCCGAGTACTACGAGAAAATCTGCACAACCCATTCTTACCAGGACCGCATCAGCACGCTGAAAGCAGTCCGCGACGCCGGGCTAGCCCTCTGCTCCGGCGGCATCATCGGCATGGGCGAAGAGGATCGCGACGTCGTGCGGATGGCCCTTGAGCTGCGTGAGCTGGAGGTGGAATCGATCCCGCTCAACTTCCTGATCGACATCGACGGCACGCCGCTGGCCCACACGCGACGGCTCACGCCGCGCTATTGCCTTAAGGCGCTGGCCATGTTTCGCTTCGTCAATCCGCGGGCCGAAATCCGCATCGCCGGCGGCCGCGAGCTGCACCTGGGCTCGATGCAGTGCCTGGGGTTGTACGCCGCCAATTCGATCTTCGTCGGCGATTATTTGACGACCAAAGGCCAGGCGCCCGAAGCGGATTACAAGATGATCGAGGAGCTGGGCTTTGTGATTACCAAGGAAGAGGAAGTGGCGGCCTGAACACTCTCGTCGCGCGGCCGCACGCTACCGCGTCAAACCCAGCGTCGGCTTGGCAATGGGGCCGTTTTTCCATTACTTGCCAGGCAGCGAGCGAACCTGGCGCCCAGGAAACGACTCTTAATGCCGCTTCCGCCGTGGAATGCCCGCCAATCGGGACCTACAGGGCCGGCTGCAAATCGTATACTATCAGAAGTTTCCCTCCCTTCCGCGATTGTGCCACGGTCGCTGAGCCGCGCCATTTCCTCCCATGAACGCCTCCGCCCCGCGCACGATGTTCCAGAAGATCTGGGACAGCCACGTCGTGCATGCCGAGCCCGGCAAACAGAGCATCTTGTACATTGACTTGCAGCTCGTGCACGAGGTCACGAGTCCGCAGGCGTTCGAAGGATTGCGGCTAGCCGGCCGCAAAGTGCGGCGGCCGGAGCTGACCGTCGCCACTCCCGACCATAATATCCCCACCACCGACCGCAGCCTGCCCATTGCCGATCCGGTCTCGCGGCAGCAGGTGGAGACGCTGCGGAAGAATTGCCGCGACTTCGACATTCGGATGTACGACATCGGGGACATCCGGCAAGGAATCGTCCACGTCATCGGGCCGGAGCTGGGTTTCACGCAGCCGGGGATGACGATCGTCTGTGGCGATTCACACACCGCGACGCACGGTGCGTTCGGTGCCCTGGCCTTTGGCATTGGCACCAGCGAAGTCGAGCACGTGCTGGCGACCCAGACGCTCCTCCAGTCTCTCCCCAAGACACTGGAGCTACGGGTGGAAGGACACCTGGCCCGCGGCGTCACGGCGAAGGACTTGATCCTTTTCCTGATCGGACAGATCACCACCGATGGCGGCACCGGATACGTCATTGAATACACGGGAGACGCGGTGCGAGCGCTGAACATGGAAGAGCGGATGACGGTCTGCAACATGTCGATCGAGGCTGGCGCGCGGGCCGGGATGATCGCCCCCGATCAGACGACATTCGACTACATCCGCGGCCGCGAGTTCGCTCCCCAGGGTGCCGACTTCGACCAGGCGGTCGCGCGGTGGAAGCAATTGCCGACGGACGCCGGCGCGAAGTACGACAAGTCGTTGGTGTTCAAGGCCGCCGACATCTCGCCGCAGGTGACGTGGGGGACGAACCCCGGGCAGGTCGCGCCCGTAACCGCGAAGGTTCCCAATCCGCGTGACCTGGGTGATGAAACCGAGCAAAAGACCGCGGCGCGAGCGCTTGAGTACATGGGGCTGACAGCCGGAGTGCCGCTGGTCGATTTGCAGCTCGATCGCGTCTTTATCGGCTCGTGTACGAACGCCCGGATCGGCGATCTGCGAGCCGCGGCTGCTGTCGCCAAAGGACACAAGGTGTCGTCGCACGTCCAGGCGATGGTTGTCCCGGGCTCGGGACAGGTGAAGAAGCAGGCCGAGGAAGAGGGGCTCGACCGGATCTTCAAGGAAGCGGGTTTCGAATGGCGCGAGGCGGGGTGCAGCATGTGCCTGGCGATGAACCCCGACAAGCTGGAGCCCGGCGAGCGCTGCGCCAGCACCAGCAACCGCAACTTCGAAGGCCGCCAGGGCAAAGGGGGGCGCACGCACCTCGTCTCCCCCGCCATGGCTGCCGCAGCAGCGATTGCCGGGCACTTTGTCGATATCCGCCAGTGGGACTACAAGGCGTGATCCTACGCTCCGCAATCTGAATTCCGCAATCTGATATCCGCAATTCTATGACTCCCTTCACCACCCACACCGGCCTCGTCGCCACTATGGACCGGGCCAGCGTCGATACCGACCAGATCATCCCCAAGCAGTTCCTCAAGCGGATCGAGCGGACCGGCTACGGCCCGTTCTTATTCTTCGACTGGCGGTATCTGGACGACGGCCAGACGCCCAATCCAAAGTTCGAACTGAATCGGCCCGAGGTCCAAGGCGCCTCGATCCTGCTGGCCCGCCGCAACTTCGGCTGCGGCTCCAGCCGCGAACACGCCGTCTGGGCCATTGAGAACTACGGCATTCGCGTCGTCATCGCCCCCAGCTTTGCCGACATTTTCTACAGCAACTGCTTCAAGAACGGCGTCCTGCCGATCCGGCTCGACGAGGCGACGGTGGACGACCTCTTCCGCCGCGCGTCGAAGCCCAGCTACAAACTGACCGTCGATCTGAACCAGTGCCGCATCACGGACGACCAAGGTCTGTCGCTGAGCTTCCATATCGACGCCTCCCGGCGGCACAACCTGCTGCACGGTCTGGACGACATTGCCCTGACGCTCCAGCACGCGGGCAAGATTGCCGCCTACGAGCAGTCGCGGGGCATGCAGGCGACGTAAGCTCTGTAACGCCGCGGCGGTAATTCTGTGATGGCCTGCGCTCCGCCCGCCCGCCGGCCGAACCTACTTGCTCGCTGCCGTGCCGTGAGCAAGAATGCGAAGGCCAAACACCCGACGTTTCACAAGACCTCGATTCAAGGAACATTGCGATGCGCTGCCTGTGGCTGTCCTCGGCAGTCGTCGGCATGATGCTGACCATTTCCATCTTTTCGCTGGGCGCTGGGGAGGAATCCGCGGCTGGCAAATTGCCGCTGGGCCTCAAGCCGCTGCCGATTCCGGCCGACAATCCGATCACGCCTGAGAAGGTGGAGCTGGGCAAGCAGCTCTATTTCGATCCTCGCCTTTCCTGCGACGACACGACGAGCTGCGCCAGTTGCCACGATCCCAAGAAGGGCTGGTCCAACGGCGACGCTGTCGCTACCGGCGTCCGCGGACAAAAAGGGGGCCGCAGCGCGCCGACGGTCATCAACGCCGCCTATCACAACCTCCAGTTCTGGGACGGCCGGGCCAACCAGCTCGAAGGGCAAGCTCTCGGCCCGATTCAGAACCCGATCGAGATGGACCACAAGATCGAGGAATGCGTCAAGAAGCTCAATGCCATCGAAGGCTATCGCGCGGCGTTCCAAAAAGTCTTTGGCGGCCCGGTGACGCCGGAAAACGTCGCCAAGGCGATTGCCGCGTTCGAGCGGACGGTCCTGTCGGGCGACGCCCCGTTCGACCGCTTCAAAGCTGGCGACAAGTCGGCGCTCTCCGAAGCGGCCCAGCGCGGGTTCAAGGTCTTCTTCAACAAGGCCCACTGCTCCGCCTGCCACACCGGCCACAACTTCAGCGACGGCGCGTTTCACAACATCGGCGTGGGCATGGACGCGGAAAAACCCGACTTGGGCCGCTACGAAATCAGCAAGCTCGAAGGCGACAAAGGCTCGTTCAAGACGCCGACGCTGCGGGAAATCGCCCGCACGGCGCCGTACATGCACGACGGCCGCTTCAAGACGCTCGAAGAGGTTGTGGAGTATTACGACAAGGGGGGACATGCCAACCCCCAGCTCGACGAAGAGATGCACGAGCTGAAGCTTTCTCCCCAGGACAAGGCCGACCTGGTGATCTTCCTCAAGGAAGGATTGTCGAGCGAGAGCTATCCCGATATCGCGCCGCCGAAGCTGCCCTGACGGCAATGACTGCTGGTCGTTTGGATTTCCTTTGCCATTTGACTTTCGACTTTCGACATTTATCCCGCCCGGAGTGCTCCCATGAAAAAGCTGCTTGCCCTGACCCTCGCCGGACTGCTGGCCTCGCCGGCACTCGCCCAGGACGCCAAGGTCGAAACGGTCGTCAACGGACTCAACAACCCCTGCGCGATTGCCATTCAGCCCGAAACGGGCCACGTGTTCGTGGCCGACAGCGGCGCCGGCCGCGTGGTGCGGATCGTCGAAGGGAAGATCGAGCCCGTGATCACCGGTTCGCCCAAGGACATCTACGGCAAGGGACCGATGTACGACGTAGGTCCCATGGGCCTGGCTTTTCTCGACAAGAACACGCTCGTCGTCGGCGACGGCGGCTACAAAGACGGCGAAGAGTGTCTCCGCGTGTTTACGGTCCCTGCTGCCGGGTCGGCGCCGCTGAACTACGAAAAAGATGCGTTGGCCAAGACCAATCCCCTGACCGCCACGGACGATCTCAAGCCGGAAGGAAACCTGTACGCCCTGGCCGTCACCAAAAACGCCGTCTACGTCACCTGCAACGGCGACGACACCAAGGGCTGGGTCAGCAAGGCCGACGTCAACGGCACCAAGCTCGGCGAGCTGAAGCGGGCCATCGCCACCAAGGAAGCGACCAACGTCGATGCACCCGTCGGCATTGCGGTCAGTCCCGAAGGGCACATCGTCATCGGCCAGATGGGAGAGATCAACCTGCCCAACGATAGCTTGCTGACGTTCTATTCGGCCAAGGACGGCAAGATGCTGATGAATCTCACCACGAATCTCTTTGACATCTCGGGCCTGGCCTACAGCCCCACCAAGAAGCAGCTCTACGCCACCGACTTCGCCTGGATGAAGCTGGAGGATGGCGGACTGTTCCGGCTGGACAAGAGCGGCGCCAATGCCGTCAAGGCGGTCAAGATCGCCTCGCTGGACAAGCCGACCGCGATTGCCTTTGGCAGCGACGGCACGTGCTACATCACGGTCATCGGCACCAAGAAGGAAGGGAGCGACCAGCCCGCCGGGGCGCTGCTCAAGATTGCGCCGGGGTTGTAAGGCGAGCCGCCGAAGCCCCGGCCGGGGCTTCGAGCTTTCCGCATCCTTCAATTTGCAATTTGCAATGGACATTTTGCAATTTGCAATCGACGGCCTGCGGTCGTTCCGATTTCAAATTGAAAATTGCAAATTCGTAATTGCGAATTGGGGGCTATATACGGCCGAAGTCCCGGCCGTGGCGTCAAGGCGGGGCACCCCGTACTCGGGGTCCGCCACAGCCGCCCAACTGCGCCCGAGCCTTCATTGAACGCCCAATCCCCCTGCGTTATGCTGGAATGATCCTCCAGACAACACTTTCCGGAGTTTTCCCCGCATGAGCCGTTCCCGCCTCTCCCCCACCGGCGCCTCTCGACGCGACTTCATTCGCAATACTTCCTTGCTGGCTGCCGGCGGGGCCCTGTCGGCAGGCGCCCTGAGCATCGCCCGCGCCGCCAACTCCTTTGGCAGCGACGAGATCAAAATCGGCCTTGTCGGCTGCGGCGGTCGCGGCACCGGCGCCGCCATCCAGGCGATGAACACCTCCGGCGGGCCGATGAAGCTCGTGGCCATGGCCGACGTGTTCGAGAATCGCCTGCAGGCGGCGATCCGCACGATCAAGGGACAGCACAACGACAAGGTGGACGTTCCCAAGGAGCGGATGTTCGTCGGCTTTGACGGCTACAAGCAGCTTCTCCAGTCGAACTGCGACGTGGTGGTCCTTGCCACGCCGCCGGGTTTTCGCCCGCTGCACTTTGCCGCCGCGATTGCCGCCGGCAAGCACGTGTTCATGGAAAAGCCGGTGGCCGTCGATGCGCCGGGCGTGCGGCAGGTCCTCGAAGCGGCAAAGCTGGCCAAGGAAAAGAGCCTGTCGGTCGCCGTCGGCCTGCAGCGGCGCCACGAGCGCAAGTACATGGCCACGATCAAGGCCCTCCAGGACGGCGCGATTGGCGACATCGTGCTGGCCCGCGCCTACTGGAACGGCACTCGCCCCTGGAACAACCAACGGCAAAACGGCGACTCCGAGTTCAAGTACCAGATGCGCAACTGGTACCACTTCAACTGGCTCTCGGGCGATCACATCGTCGAGCAGCACATCCACAACCTCGACGTCATCAACTGGCTGATGAACGGCTATCCCACCTCGGCCCAGGGCCAGGGGGGCCGCCAGGTCATGGACGAGGATCACAGCGGCGAAATCTTCGACCATCACATGGTCGAGTTCAGCTACGACAAGGATGCGGTGATGCTCAGCCAGTGCCGCCATATTCCGGAGTGCTGGAACGCGGTCTCGGAATTCGCCCACGGGACGAAGGGGCGGGCGGACATCAGCGGCTCGAAGATCTACGATGCCGACGGCAAGCTGATCCACAATTTCAGCGAGCTGGGCGCGGACGGCCACCAGCAGGAGCATCACGACGTGATTGCCGACCTGCGTTCCGGGAAGCTGGCCGACGAAGGAGTCTATGGCGCGATGAGCACGATGACGGCCATTCTCGGCCGCATGGCGACGTACAGCGGCAAAGTGGTGTCGATGGACACGGCGCTCAAATCCGACATGGCCCTGGCGCCGTTCGACAAGTACCAGAGCTTCGACGACGACGCCCCGGTGCATCCGAGCGACAAGGGGATTTACGCCACGCCCAAGCCGGGGATTACGAAGGCGTGGTGATGTAGGCCCGTCGTTCCTTCCCGCGACCGCTGGGGCGGAAATGCCTACTGATCCTCATATCCCCGCTTGCGCAGCATCTGCCGCAGCCGCGACCAGCGCAAACGGATGAATGCCGGCTCGCGGCCGAGGATCGCGGCCGCCTCGACCGACGAATTTCCGTCGAGCTTGAGCCGGACCAGCGTTTGGTCGAACTCGTTGAGTTGTGAGAGAAACTGCGCCAGCAGGTCATCGGCGGCGGCCACTTCCGCCGGGGCCGGTTCGTCGCTGGTAACGCCATTCAGCGGAGTGCCGTGGCTGTGGCTGACCGTTTCGCCGGCCGTGGGGAATCGCTTGATCTTCCGCCAGTGCCGGGCGATCTTACGCTGCACCATGACCACGGCCAGGGCGATGAGTTGCGCCGGCGAGTTCATTTCATAGCGCTGGCTGCGCAGACCCAAGAGCAGACTTTGGTGGACGGACTGGACCACGTCCATCGAATCCATCGCCCGGCGCATGCTCTGGCCCAGGCGGCTGCGGACGGCGCGGAGCACGGCCCGCTCGTAGCGGCCGACCAGGTCGCGGGCCGCGGTTTCGTCCCCGTCGCGCACGCGACCGACCAGCGCCAGAAAGTCGTCTCCCTGCGGCAGCGGACTGGTGTCGGCGACCATGCGATTGCGGTTGCTCCGCTGGCGGATTATCGTTCACAGACCAGTGTAGGCACGAGGCCAGGGTGATCACAATGCACGGGCCTCCCCAAAGCGTCCTCGATTCCAGCAGCCAGCCCGCTTCGCTGGAGGGCGACCGCCTGCTAGTGGCCTGCTGCGAGGAGCTCGAAAACCAGCTCCGCAGCGGGCAGCCCGCCCGCGCCGAAGTCTACCTGAGCGCGCATCCCGCGCTGGCCGACGATCCCGAGGCGGCACTCGACCTGATCTACGTCGAATATGCCGTCCGGCGGGAACTCGGCGAAAAACCGCAGCCCGAGGAGTACTTCGAGCGCTTTGGGCAGTGGCGGGACTTGCTGAAGCGGCAGTTCCAACTGGAGAACCTGCTCGACGATTCTGCATCCGTGCCGGAGGCTGCTGGCGACTCGGCGGCAGCCACAGTGCCGCCGCTTGTTTCCTCCGGCGATCGCTACCGCGTGCAGGGGTTGATCGCCCGCGGGGGCATCGGGCAAGTGATGCGGGCGACCGACACTGAGCTGCATCGCGAAGTGGCGGTCAAGGAGCTTCAGCCGGCACTGGCCGACAGCGACGAAGTTCGCGCGCGATTCCTGCGCGAGGCGGAGATCACCGGCAAGCTCGAGCACCCGGGGATCGTGCCGGTGTATGGTTTGGGGTGCGATGCGGCCGGCCGGCCGTTCTACGCGATGCGGCTCGTCCACGGCCAAAGCTTGCAGGAAGCGTCCGAGGAATTTCACCGCCGGCCGCCCGACGACCGCCGATTCGGCGGCATCGAATTTCAAAAGCTGCTGCGGAGATTTTTGCATGTCTGCCAGACGGTCGCCTATGCCCACAGCCGGGGCGTCGTGCATCGCGACCTGAAGCCGGAGAACATCCTGCTGGGGCCGTTTGGCGAGACGCTGGTGGTGGACTGGGGGCTGGCGAAGGTGATGGCTCACGATGAACTCACTCTGGCCAGGCCGCCGCCAGCGACGGGGGACGCAGGAAGCACGGGCAACCAGCGGGACGACTCGCGCGCGACTTCGCTGGCACACCTGTCCAGCGCGCTGACGCAGGATGCCGGCCAGTGGATCGGGACGCCGGCGTACATGTGCCCCGAGCAGGCGCTGGGCCAGGCGCACCGCGTGGGAACGGCGGGCGACGTATACAGCCTGGGAGCGACGCTCTACATGCTGCTGACGGGGCGAGCGCCGATTGTCGATTCAAACGTCGCCCGAACGCTGAAGCGCGTCATTGCCGGCGAGTTTCCACGGCCGCGGGAGGTGGTCCGTGCCGTGCCGCGAACTCTAGAAGCCGTTTGCCTGAAGGCCATGGCTCTGCGGCCGGAGGATCGCTACGCATCCCCCATTGATCTGGCCGACGACCTGGAGCGCTGGCTGGCCGACGAACCGGTGACCGCAGCGCGCGACAACCTCGTCGCCAAACTGGCCCGGTGGGGAAGGCGAAATCGCACGCGTGTAGTCGCCGGCGCGATCGCGCTAGTCGTTGTCACGATCGTTTCGCTGATGGCCGCGATCTTGATCAACGGCGAGCGGCTGCGGGCCGATCGCGAGCGGATCAAGGCCGATCGCCAGCGCGTCGAGGCCGATCGCCGTAATGCCCGGCTGGCGTTCGACCGCGGATACGTCCTGACCCGGGACCAAGAGCATGGCGCCGGCCTGCTCTGGTACGCGCGGGCCCTGGCGCACGCGCCAAGGGAGGACGCCCCCCTGCGGCGGGTGATCCTCACGAACATGAATGCCGCCAGGCATCACTTGCTGCGCCGTGGGGAGA
>DASRJP010000325.1:0-5676 GCA_035649415.1 Pirellulaceae bacterium
GTCTCGGGAGTGCCGTTCCTCAAGCAGGGGGTTTACAACTGGGACTCGCACGCGGTCAATTGCCACCTCTACGACGACGCTCGCGTGCGGTTCCCGATCTACGACCAGACGGTGACGGCACTGATCGAGGACGTCTTCGCCCGCGGCCTGGACAAGGACTGCCTGATCGTGATCACTGGCGAATTCGGGCGCACGCCGCGGATCGAAAACCAGATCGGCACGCAGACCGGCGTCCGCCAGCCGGGGCGCGACCACTGGCCGAATTCGATGAGCCTGATCGTCAGCGGCGGCGGCTTGCGCATGGGTCAAATCGTCGGCTCGACCGACAGCAAGGGGGAGCGCCCCAAGGACCGCCCCATGACCCCCAATGACCTGTGGGCCACCGTCTTCCGCCATCTCGGCATCGACACGGCTCACACCTTCCCCGATCTCAACGGCCGGCCGATGCCGATCCTACCGTTTGGAGAAGTAATCTCCGAACTCGTGTAGATCTGCCTTTGAACGAAGGGATGCGCTGTCATGTTTTCGCGTACAGACGAACGCGAAGAAGTCATGGGAACTGGCGCGTTCGATTGTCCACAGTGCGAGTGCCGGCGATCCTACGAGTACGTTCGGGTTGTTCGTTTTCGAAGCTTCCCGTTTTTCGTAGCGGAGATTGGCACCGTGCGCGAGTTCGTTCGGTGTTACGGTTGCCGTGCTGATTATGACTTGACTGTCCTTAACGAGTCGTCGGACGGCGCGCCTCTGATCGTGCCTGCTTCATGGAAACTGAACTCGGACCCGGGTGCTGGCCAAGATAGGCAGGTCGTAGAATTGTCAGAGGCCGCAGCCGACGAATTGCGGCGGCGTATGGTCGTGGGTCGCTTCGATCCAACGATTGCCGCGCGGATTATTCCGCATGCGGCAGGAAATGGCTGCGAAGTTCGATTCGACTTCCCCTATTCCGATGGCCATGACTTTCTGGGCCGCAGCCGAAATATTGCCGTCCTCGTCGATCGCAAGGACGCAGAGTTTCTCGAGGGTGCGACTGTTGACTTTTGCGATGGGCAGTTCCGAATTAGGTATGCAATTCAGCGTTAGCCACTTTCACTCCTCCATCGGCCCGGTCGTGAACAGCTCGGTCGTGCTCAGCACGACGTCGGGAAACGCCAGCGGGCGGATCTCGCGGCCCATGGGATGCGTCGTGTGATCGGCATATTTGCCGCCGGCAGGCTGGCGAAAGACTTCGACGCAGCGGCCGGACAGATTGACGACCCAATAGTCGGCAATGCCAGCGGCGGCATACAAGTCAGCTTTCTCCCCCATATCGCTGTCGAGGCTGGAGTCGGCGACTTCGATCAAGAGGAGCACCTGCTCAGGCCGCGGATGTCGCTGGCGATATTTGCCGGGCTTGACCCAGCAGACGTCTGGCTGTGGCTCGCTGTCGGCATGCGGAATGCCGATGGGGTTCTGCACGCGCACAACGATTTTGGCCGAGGAGGGTGGATGGAGCAGACTCCAGCGATTGATCCAGTCCACGGCACATGAATGATCCGGCCCTGGAGGTGTCATCTCGCGCAGCTCCCCATGGATCAACTCGATGCGCCGGTCGCGCAGCGAATCAAACGCGCCGTCGGCGATCATCTGATCGTACTCGTCCAGCGTCAGTCGTAAGGCAGTGCTCATCGCTCAAGTGTCGAATAGTAGAAAGACCTGCTTCAATTCTAGCTCTTGCAGGTCATGACGGCCAAGCGATTCTCCGACCATAGCGGCCGCCCCATTTCAAATCTCAGTGGAGCGAGCCGATGGAGCGCTCGCGCGAATTCCGCTTGCAACTATGGCCGAAGATGTGGGTGCTCTCTGGCGATCCACGCTTCTACGAGCCCGCAGAATTCCGTCGCCATCGGACATGGCAGAGCCTGGGAACGAGAGTGAGACCGGTTGGAAACCTGTCCTACGCGGCGGCGCGACATGTTGGAAGCCTGTCCTACGTTACTCCAGCCCCATCGCCCCGGCTGGCGGGATTTGCACGCCGCCGACGCGGCCCAGGCGGCTGCTGGGCAGGAACCGCGGCTCGATCGTGAACTGCAGACCCACGTTGTTGCGGCTGTTGTCCACGATGAAGCCCACGCGGACCAGGAACGACTCGCCGATCCGCGTCAGGGCGATGTTCTGGCCAATGTTGCCGGAGCTGGAAAAATCGACGCTCGTTCCCGCGGTGCCGATCCACTTCTCGCTCATCCGGTAGGCGATCGTGGCATTGAAGACGTTGGCGCTGATCGGTCCTTCGGTCGAACGGAAGCCGAGATACAAACTGCCGTACTCCGGCCGGCTCAAGAGGCCGCCGATGGTCACCTGCCGCAGCCCCTGATCGAAGAAGTCGTAAAAGCCGTCGGACAGGAAGGTCAGCCGATCGCCGACGTGCCAGGCGAAGTCGTAATCGACCAGGCCCAGGTTGGCGCCAAAGTTGTCCCGCTCCGGATTGGGAAACAGGATCGCATCGACGTCGAGAGTGATCCAGTCGATGATCCGCTCCTGGCCCGGCAGGCCGCGCTTCGTCTGCCACCGTTGTCGGACCCCGGCGCGGAATGCCGTCAGGTCGTCGGCAATCTCGGTGCTGGGGCTGGAGACCGCGCTTTGGAGGCCGCTCCGCAGGGCGTAGAACCGCTCGTCGTATTTCAGCGGCACGAACGTTCCGACCGGCTGGCCAAACGTGTTGACGACCATTCGCCGGCGAAACGCCTCCTGCGCGTCGTCGTCGAGCTTGTCGTACAGCGGAAACCGCGACAGGTCCTCGCTGGCGTCGGCAAACAAGAACTCGCTATCGAAGACGACCTTATGGGCCAGGCCGTTCAGGTTGAGGAGTTCGCTTTGGATCGAGGGATTCGCGGTCCACATTGGCAAGCTGGCCCGAATGCCGGTCTGGCCGAAGAGCCGCGTGACCTCCTCGCTATTGATGTCGTTGCTCCAATGGGCCGCCTCGCCGAGCACATACGGCACGATTTTGACCGGCCCCAGTTCCACCGGCAGGTCAACCTCCTGCCGCGTGGCCGCCCGAATGCCCTCCTGCTCGACTTCCCAGGCCATCGGCGAGAACTTGGCCAGATCGACCGGGTTGGTGGGTGTGTCGGCAACTTGCAGCCGCGCGTAACCGACGTGCGAATGCTCGTGCCACGAGAGGCGGTCGAACAGGAGCGACTGTCCGAACGTGAAGTGATCGACCCGCGGCAGCCACTCGGTCTGCGTGAAGAAGTCGTTCAGCCGCGCGTCGGCGGTGATCGACAGCGAGCGGTTCTCCGTGTACTTCTTCAGCTCGAGGCCGGTACTCTGGTCCTTGAGCGTGTCCCATTCCTGCTCGTAGTACTGCTCGAGGAAGTTGCGGTCGCTGATCAAACCGAATTCAAACGTGGACATCCAGTCGTTTTGCATGTAGTGGCGATGATTAGCCAGGATGCGGCCGCGGGACTGGGCTTCGGGCGGCACTTCGCGGCGGTCGAAGCCCAGGTTGTCGACTCCTTCCTCGTGAATGAGCCCCCAGGCGTCGATGAAGCCGCGGAACGGCCCGGGAAAGCCGAGGGGTGTGTCCCCCTCGTACTTGAAATTTGTGCCCAGGCCGATGCCGCGTTCGCTGAGGAAGTCGGTCGACAGCCCCCACTTGGTGCCGAGCGGCTTGTTGCGGATGCCAAAGAGCTGGTAGGCGTCCCAGTCGAGAAGCAGTTGCTGGCCGAAGACGCGGTCGCTCTTGATGCGGATGCGATCGAGATAATACGTCGGCTTGGTCAGGTCGGTGGCAATGACGGGCCAGTAGAAGACGGGCACCTGGGCGAGAAAAAGGAAATTGTTGCGGCTCGTGGCCATGAGCTGGTGATCGATCTCGGCCTCGCCGGAGACTGGATCGACCAGCGGCTGCCCGCTGAACGGGTCGAGCAGCGGCCGGTGAATGTCTTCGACTTGCACGTTCCCCGACTGGAACCAGTACCGCGGCACTCCGATCCGGCTGCTGGTCAGCGCGGCGTTGTAGGCCTGGAAATGCTGCCGGTCGAGCTGCTGGAGCACTTCGGCCCGCAGCCGGAGGAGCCCCTGGTAGTCCTGCACCGGCGTGAGCATCTCGGCGCTCATCACCACGCCGTACTCCTGCGTGATGTTGTAGTACATCCGGTCGGCATAGATCACGCGATCTCCCTGGCGGAAGACGATATTCCCTTCGACGTAGATCTCGTAGGGGACTTCGCTGGTGCGTGGATCGGGGAACCTGGGGTTTTGCGCATCGACTCGCGGGATCCAGGCGACGATATTGTCCGCTTCGATCGCGATGGTGTCGGATTCGACTTCGGACGTCGCCGGATTGTCCACGTTCTCGGCCCGCACTTGCACGCCGCCGTGGGCCAGCATGATCGAGTGGGGGCCGTCTTCGTTGAATTGCCGGAACTGCCAACGGCCGTGATTGCGGGGCTCGATGGTGACGCGGCGATTGGCGGGGCGCGGCGGCGTCGCCGTCGGCGGTGCGATCTCTTCGCCCGTGAACTGGGCGGATTGCACGTCGCCTGCGAGCGGATAGCGGCGGCTGGGGTCGGCAGCCTCGTTAGGCGCGGGTCGCCCGGCGACGTTGGGCGCGGGTCTCCCGACTCCGCCCATCGTTCGACCGAACGTCTCCGGCCCTGCCGCAGTCGGGAGACCTGCGGTCAGCGTATTCGGCGGGGTCTGGAGACCCGCGCCGAACTGAGGTGCAATCGGCTCGGTGTAAGTGACCTGGCGATTGGGCAGCCAGGCCTGAGTGCCGCGGTCGTAAATCGCGGGGCGAACGGGCGACTGGCCGCTGCTGACCGGCACGGACATTTGAATTCCTGCCGTGGTATGGAAGCGACCGAGCCAGGCCCTGTCCTCCAGCCGCTGCGTGCGGCGCGGGCCCAGCGACTGTGGGTTCTTTCCGCCGCCGAAATCGACTGCGACCCTCTCCGTGCTGGACCCTTCCAAGTACGCGATGATCTTACTCATCTGTCCGCTGAAGCTTTCGGCCCGATCGATCCAGAAGATGGCCTCCGGCGCGCGGGCGGCGATTTGCCCCTGGCGAATTTCGCAGTTGCCGCGGACGTGCCAGACCTCGTAGCTCCCTTGCTGCCAGTGGCTGGCATCATCGCCGCGGATGGAAATGCCGAAACCGGGATCGGCAAGCGGGAGTTCGATCTCCGCGCGGGCGGGGGCGGCGAGCAACGTGAGTAGGAGGAGGAGACAGGAGACAGGAGACAGGAGAAGGCGAGGAAGGAACGGAGAGACGGAGGGACGGCGGGACGAAGCGAACAGTGGGCTCAAGTTTTTGTTGTCAAGGTGCCGATCCTTGGCGACCGATAAGGGGCAACTCCGCCGCGCGGAAGGGGTCGGGAGTCGTTTTCGGTCCACGTTCTGTGGCAAAGAATCGTCGTTGGCCGAAAACGACTCCCGACCCCGTTGGTAGCGCGCAGCGTCACCTACAGCGCCGGCACATCGACCAGCGCCGGCCGAGGCGACAGTCATCGCTCTGATGACCAGTGTCGGAATCGTCGCTTCCTTGCTTGGCGGGACCTTCGGCATTCACCCGCGCGCACCCGGACCGGGAGCGCAGAAACTGCGGGGGCGGGATTATAGGAACCGCGCCAGGCACCGTAAAGGCAAACGTGGGGCAGGTTTTCAACCTGCCTGGACAGGTTGAAAACCTGTCCT
>DASRJP010000326.1:0-8501 GCA_035649415.1 Pirellulaceae bacterium
TGAAGGTTGCCGCCGTGCGCGCGGGCTGCGCGATCCGCGCGGCTGGTCGTGCGTCCCCGCGGCTCGCATGCGGCCGGCGGGCTACAAAGCCGTCGGAAGACAGCGGGCTGGTGGCCGGCTGCTGCGGAACTTCTTCGTGCGCCACTTGCTGGATCAGCGCGCTCGAACCGTCGATTTCATATGCGGCCTGCCGGACCGGCGGAGCAACCAGATCGCGCAGCTCCATCGAGCTGCGGCGGAAAGGGCCTGGATGCGCTGGTTCTTCGTCCCTGGTCGCCAAATCCTGACTGGGCTCCGCTCGAGGCCGCGAACTGGCGCGCGTCCCCCATTGGCCGCCGTCCTCTTTCGCAGTGGCGACCGGCTCAAACGCGGCCGGCGCTTCGCGGCTCACCTGGCTGACGTGAATCCAGCGAAATTCCCCAGCCGGCGGCGCAATCTTCAGCCACACTTCCCGCTCGCCGTCGGCATTTTCTACTTCCTTCTGGCCGAGCACTTCAACCCGTTCACCCTGCTTGAGCTGCACGCTCGATGCGTGCTCCTTCACCCGCTCGGCCGAGGAGCCGATCCAGGAGGACACGCCGCCAGTGCTCGCTGCCGCCACGCCCGGCTCGTCGGTCATCGTCAGCGACGCCGCCGGCACCCAGCTATAACTGCCGCTCGGCGGGCGAATGGCAAACCACTCGTCGCGCCGCTCGTAGACTTCGACCTTCGTGCCGCGGGGGATCGTCTGCGTGGCGTAGCGCGGCTCGGCGGGCGCACAGTAGACGTCCGCCTCCGCGGGGATCACGAACGCCTCAAACGGGAGCTGCTCGTCCGCCGCGGCACTTGCCGCCGCGCCGATGGCCGTCGCGACGATAAGAAGTCGAAACCGCCACATGGAAAAGTCCTCCCGCAGAGCCGGAAATTGGTAGTGTCGGCTTTCGCTCCGCGAAAGAACGTGCTTTCGCGGAGCGAAAGCCGACAATGGGCCAAGCGGGCCCACAACCCGGAACTTGGGCGGGGATTTTTAGTCGATTCGCGCCGATCGCTCAAGAGAGATGGTGCTAGCATTCGGCTCAGTCGCACGACTGCGCCAGCACGGCAACAATCTCTGCCGCCAGTTCGGCCGTCGCAGCCACGATCAGGCTGGCCCGGTCGGTCAGCCGCTCATACGGCGGCAAACGCTCGCCGTCCGGCCCCACGATGCACCCGCCGGCTTCCTCAATCGCCAGGCAGGCGGCGAGAAAGCTCTCCGGCGTCAGCCGGCCGCGGACATCGACATGGGCGTCAAGCTGGCCGGTCGCCACCAGGCCAATATCGTGCGACGACGAGCCGTAGCTGCGGATGGTCTTGGTGGCGGCAAATAGCTCCAGAAGCTGCGGCTGTTTCGGCGAGTGGCTGAGCTGGACCGAGACGGCGGCCTCGGCGAGCTTCCTCTGGCCACTGGTCGCTAGCCGCTTGTCCCTTCGCCACGCGCCGCAGCCGCGGGCGGCAAAGAGCAGCGGTTCCCAAACGCCGCCAGCGCTCCCCTGCGGCCCCCACCGGCTGATGTCGCCGATGAAGGCCCACATTTGCCGCGCCAGCTCGAGTGGTCCCTCGGGCGGAAATGCCGAGATGCACAGCGACGAATAAGCCAGGCCGAGCCGCCAATTGTCCGAGCCATCGACGGGATCGACGACGAGCCGCACTTGCGGCGGCGGCTGACCGAATCGCTCGTCGTCCCCTTCTTCCGTCGTGAGAATGCCGCTGTCGAAGTATTCCTTCAGCCGCCGGCGCACCAGGCGGTCGATTTCCAAATCGAAGGCCCGCTGAACATCCCCTTTGGCATTCTGGCCGCTCGTGCGATTGGGATCGGCGGCAAAATGGCGCAGCGCTTGAGCCACTTCCTGGTGCAGAGCGGTGAGAAACGCAGCCAGCTCCTGGGAGAAACCGGGCGGAACAAAAGCGCTGGCTCCGTTCACTCGGCATCCTTCTCGGCAGGCTTATCTTCGTCCGACATGGGCTTGTCGGATTTCGGCTCGTCGGCCTTCGGCTCCACTGGCTTCGGCTTTTCCGTGGCTGGCTGGTCCGATCGATCGGGGCTCGATTCGGCCTTCTTTGCTTTGTCTTCCGTTTTCGCGTCCTCGACGTTAGCGGACGCGCCGCCCGTCGTCACGCTGTGTGCGGCGGTAACCGCGATCTCCGCATCCCCCTCGTACCCTTTGGCATTTGCAACGGGATCATGGACCACACGGCCCAGCACGATCACCCGATCCCCCGCTTTCCAGGAATCGTTCGGGTCGTCTGCCGTCAGGATCGCAACAAACCTCTCGTCGTCGGTCGCCTCGACCATCGTCTGGAACCATTCGCCCGCCGGCCCGACATCCTTTACTGTGCCGGCGAGGAGAATCCACGAGCCGCTGCTGGCTGCGTCATCCAGCTTGATCCGGGCGCGCTGCCGAATCGCGTCGGTCCGTCGCGCGTCGCGGGCCAGCCGCCGCAGGCAGTCATTGAGCGATTGCCGCTGCTCGTCGAACTCGGGCGATGTGTGGTCCATCTCCAGGACCGCCGTGGTCAGCCGCGCCACGGTGTCGTAGACATACTTCAAGGCCGCATCGACCGCTTCCGTATCTTCACGATTCACCGTCTCCAGTGCGTCGATGGAACCGCTCACCCCTTCGATAGCCTGTGCCAGGCGCCGGGCCAATTCAGCCTGCGTCGGCGGGCGACCCTCGCCAAAGTTGCCGCCGCCCCGGCCTTCGGGCGCTGTTGGCGGCGGCTCCTTCTCTTTTGACTTGTTGTTTTCTAGTTTGGGCTTGATTGCCGACAGCGGATCGTCAAACTTCAGCTCCGGCGACTCGCCGGCGGCGGATTTGCCACCGGGCAGATCGACTTCCGCAAACGGGTCATCCTCCGGTTGCTTCTTCCCCTTCTTGCCTTTCCCTTTGGCCCGTTTCCCCTGCGTTTTGACTTCAGTGTTCGCCGACGCCTTCTCGACATCGCCATTGGCAGTGGCGCCATCCTCCGCCCCTGGCTCCAGGCCGCCGTTCGCCCCGGCCTGGCCGTCGTCTCCTTCCCCTTGCGTGGCGTCGGCATTCATCGTGTCGAGCTGCGACGGTTCGGTCCCTGGCGGCTCCGTTTGAGCCCGCAGCTTTGGGGGAACGAGAAATCGCAGGTACTGCACTTTCGAGACCTGCGGGCCAAGATCGCCCACGTCCACGCCAAAGCCCCACCACAGCACGAGCAAGCCGCCGGCCAGCCCCGCCACGCCGCCGAGGACCACTTTGACGATCTCGCCGATCGCACTTCGTTCCTGCGGCCTCCGCCGCGACACGGTCTTGAGCTGCGGTCGCGTCCCGACCGTCGCCGGGTCCGGCTCAAACTGCGCCTCGCTAACGGCCACCGCCACCGGCTCGGTCAGCCGATACTCCACGTCCTTCTCCGCCGCCTCCCCGCGGCTCCCCATGACGACCAGCATCGGCGGCAATTGGATCAGCGCGTCGGAGAGGAAGTACTCTTCCAGACAGAGCGGGCACTGCACCAGCACGCTGGGCGAGGCGGCGGGCGGAAGCGAGACTTTGTCCCCGCAGCGGGGACAGGAAACAATCGACATGAACCTCTCCGTCGTAGGACAGGTTTCATAGCCTGTCCAAAATCCCCTTCGGCAACCAATCGGCCAGGCGGCACCTACTCATTGGGGCGTCCGCGAACCAACCTCAGTCTAACCGGCTCCCGCGAAAGAAGGTAGCTTGAGGGATGTGTGGTCCAGGGGTCGGGAGTCGTTTCGGACCAGGGGCCTTTCCACTTGCAGCACGTCCGGCCCGAAACGACTCCCGACCCCTTTGGAGTGCCGCCCGTAGCGCCCTCTTTTGACAGTCGCCATGCGTCTGCCTGATACTGACTGCGTCCAGAAATCCCCATATTTAGTGGTCGCTGCCGCACGCCGCGCAACATTGGAAGCCTGTACATGCTGAAACCCATGATCCATGTGGCCCTGCTGATACTTGCTGCCTCGCCAGCGGCGGAGATTGCCGTCGCCGACGATGGCGCTCAGTTGACGCTCATCGCCCGCCAGCGAGTCAAGCAAGACGACGGCAGCTACCGGGTGGAACTCGAGCCGGTCCACTGGGACGCCCGCCAGACCGCAATCGTCATTTGCGACATGTGGGACGGGCATTACTGCCGGGCCTCGGAAAGCCGCGTGGCCGAGATGGCGCCTTTCATGAACGACGTGATCTCAGCCGCCCGCGCCAAAGGCGTGCTGATCATCCACTCTCCTAGCGGCTGCATGGACAAGTACGAGGGAATGCCGCAGCGGAAGCTGGCCCAGGACGCGCCGCCGGTCGAGACAAAAATCCCGCTGGAGAAATGGTGCTACATCGACAAGTCGCACGAAGGCGAATTGCCGATCGACGACTCGGTGCCGTGTGAGGACGCCGATCCGCGGCCGGCCGTGCGAATGTTTTCCAAGCAGCACGACGCGATCAAGATCGCTAAAGGCGACGCCATCACCGACAGCGTGGAGGCGTACTATCTGCTCCGCCAGCGCGGCATCAAAAACCTGATCGTGATGGGTGTCCACACCAACATGTGCGTCCTCGGCCGCCCCTTCGGCATTCGCCAGATGGTCCGCCAGGGGATCAACGTCGCCCTGATGCGCGACATGACCGACAGCATGTACAACCCGGCCATGAAGCCGATGGTCAACCACTTCCGCGGCACCGAGCTGGTCATCGAGCACATCGAAAAGCACTGGTGCCCGACCATCACCAGCACCGACATCACCGGCCGGGCCGCATTCCGGTTCAAGGACGACGTAGGCCGCGACTCCGTCGCGCGCCCGACCGCCGCGGAGCGACGTCCTACGAGCGGGCGACCGCACGTGGCAATCATCATCGGCGGCAAAGAGCACGATTGCGACAAGAGCCTGGCGAACTTCGCTCACAAGCTGCGGGACGAGCACGGCTACTACGTCGAGGAGCACGTCGGTCGCGGCGAAGGGGCCGCGTATTCGATTCCGGGGCTCGACGCGCTGACTCAGGCCGACGTATGCATCCTCTATCTGCGGCGGCGAGCACTTCCCGCGGAGCAGATGGTGCAGTTGAACGAGTACTTTGCATCCGGCAAACCGCTCATCGCGCTGCGTGCCGCCAGCCACGGCTTTGATGTCGGCGAAAATGCGCCCCGCGAGTTAGTGCAGTGGCCCAACTTTGATGAAATGGTCCTCGGCTGCGACTACCGCGGCCACACGACGCCCGACCTGGGGACCGAGGTCGCCTACGACGAGACGGCGAAAGACAATCCGCTGCTGGCCGGCGTCGATCGCTCCCCCTGGCACAGCACGAGCTGGCTCTACTCGAGCAAGCTCCTCGACTCGAAGGCGGTCGTCCTGCTTACCGGGGCCGTCAAGGACAAGGACGGCAACTTGGCCAACCGCGAGCCCATCGCCTGGACCCGCACCTACACGGCCCCCGGCGGCAAACCCGCCCGCATCTTCTACACCTCGCTCGGCCACGCCGACGATTTCGCCACGCCGGCATTCGAGAAGATGCTGGTGAACGCGGTGAAGTGGGCAGTCCATTATGAGTAGAGAAAAGGAATCGCCGCATGATTCGCCAGACAAGACGCCACGCCTCTGGCAGTTCTCTTTGCGACATCTCGTGCTGGGAATAACGAGCCTTTGCGTTCTGCTGGCCACTGCCCGGTCGCTGGGGTTTCTCTGCACGGCATTGCTCATCGTCGTCGCCGCGCTTGGGATCGCGGTCGCACTGTTGCGACTTGCCGATCGCACCAAAAATGAAAGGCTGGCTACGGGCGTTCTCTTGTCGTTCTGTGTCTTGGCGGTCGGCTTTTTGATCGCAGGCTTCGCGTTCACGTCTTATTGGCCAATGGAATCGCCGTAGGGATTGGAGCGAACCGCCAGCCGGTCTTCGCCCTCCCTGGAAAATGGGGCCTGGGATACAATTTTGCCTTTGGCCCAAGTTCCGCGCCGGTCTGGGGGACCGCCGGGTCTAGTTCATTGGAGTTCGTAGTGACCGCACGCCGCATCCTCGTCACCGCCGCACTGCCGTACGCCAACGGGCCGATCCACATCGGCCACCTGGTCGAGTTCATCCAGACCGACATCTGGGTCCGCTACCAGAAGCTGGCCGGCAACCGCTGTATCTACATCTGGGCCGACGACACGCACGGCACGGCCATCATGATCAGCGCCAAGAAAGCCGGCGTCAGCGAGGAAGCCTTCATCGCCCGGATGAACGACGAGCACCAGCGCGATTTCCGCCGTTTTCACATCGAATACGACAACTACGGCAGCACTCACAGCCCGGCCAACCGCGAATTGTGCGGCCGGATCTGGTCGGCCCTCCGCAAAGCGGGGCTGATTGCCGAGAAGGATGTCAGCCAGCTCTTCGATCCGGTCGCCGGCACGTTCCTCGCCGATCGGTTCGTGAAGGGGACCTGCCCCAAGTGCAATTCGCCCGATCAATACGGCGATAGCTGCGACAAGTGCGGCTCAACCTACTCGCCAACCGATTTGATCGATCCGGTCAGCACGCTCAGTGGCGCCAAGCCCGAGATTCGTAGCGCCAAGCACTTGTTTATCGAGCTGGAAAAGCTGCACCCGTTTCTCAGCGCGTGGACGCAGTGCGGCGAGCATCTTCAGACCGAAGTCGCCAACTACCTGAAGGGGCACTTCCTGGGCGAGCCACTCCGCGACTGGGACGTCTCGCGCCCGGCGCCGTATTTTGGTTTCGAGATTTCCGACAGCCCCGGACACTACTGGTACGTCTGGTTTGATGCGCCGATTGGCTACATGGCATCGCTGACCGAGTGGTGTCAGAAGACCGGCGAGACATTCGACGACTGGTGGCCGCAAGGGGCGGATGCCGAGTCGCGCGGGCCGGAGATTCATCACTTCATCGGCAAGGACATCACGTATTTCCACACGCTCTTCTGGCCGGGGATGCTCAAGGCTGCCCAGTTCAAATTGCCGACGAAAGTCCACATCCACGGCTTTCTCACCGTCGGCGGCGAGAAGATGAGCAAGACCAAGGGGACCTTCGTCAAGGCCGAAACGTACCTGGCGCATCTCGACCCCTCGGCACTCCGCTACTACTACGCCAGCAAGCTCGGCCCGCGGCTCGACGACCTCGATCTGAACCCCGACGAGTTCGTCGAAAAGGTGAACTCCGACCTCGTCGGCAAAGTCGTCAACCTCGCCAGCCGCACGGCCCGCTTCGTAGGACAGGTTTCCAACCTGTCCACTGCCTCCCACTCCGGCCTCTCGGTTGTCTACCCCGACGACGAGCAGCTCTTCTCCAAAGGCGCCCTCGCCGGAGCGGAAATTGCCGACGCCTACGAAGCGTGCGACTACGCCCGCGCCATGCGGCTGATCATGGAGCTGGCCGACCGGGCCAACGTCTACATCGACGCCCAAAAACCGTGGGCCGTCGCCAAAGACCCCGCCGCAGCCGCCAAACTCCAGGACATCTGCACGGTCGGCCTCAACCTGTTCCGCCAGATCGTCATTTACCTCAGCCCCGTGCTGCCCAAGCTGGCGGAGCAAGCCGGCGCGCTCCTCAATGACCCGCTCACGAGCTGGGCCCAATCGCAAAAGCCCCTCGTCGGCACTCCCGTCGCCCCCTTCTCGCACCTAATGAAACGCGTGGAACGAAAGGACCTGGACGCCATGATCGACGAGTCCAAAGAATCCAGCGAGCCGCGGGGTTTATCCCCGCGGTCCGATGCCGGACAGGGGACAGTCCCTTCTGCCCCCTCTCCCACTCCCCACCTCTCCCCCTCTCCCACTGCCACCGCCGATTCCCCCGACGCCCTGGCCGCCGAACCATTGCTCACCGACCTCATCTCCATCGACGAGTTCGCCAAGGTCGATCTCCGCGTGGCCCGCGTGATCCATGCCGAGGAAGTGCCGGAGGCCAAGAAGCTCCTCAAGCTGACGGTCAGCTTCGGCGGCGACGAGCGGCGGCAGCTCTTTGCCGGCATCAAGCAGGCGTACCGGCCGGAGCAGCTCATTGGCCGCCTGGTGGTCGTGGTCGCCAACTTGCAGCCGCGGCAGATGAAATTCGGCCTCTCGGAAGGGATGGTCACCGCCGCCGGCCCCGGCGGCGCCGAAGTTTTCTTGCTGGGCCTCGACTCCGGCGCCCAACCCGGCATGCGCATCCACTAAAGTAGTCCTCTGGCTCCGCGAGGGACGTGCGATGGGTGGCTGTGGGTCGCGAAGCGAACCACGGCTGCCGGGGTTGACATCCCTGTCACCCCCAGCCACCCGTCGGCATGCGCATCCACTAAGTAGCAGGCACACTCCGTGTGCCGTCCGCCCCAATTCCCCCTCTCCCCGTGGGAGAGGGTGGCCAAAGGCCGGGTGAGGGCGTCCCCCTGGGAGAGGGCCGGGGTTAAGGTGGCCCAAAGTAGTCCTCTGGCTCCGCGAGGGACGTGCGATGGGTGGCTGTGGGTCGCGAAGCGAACCACGGCTGCCGGGGTTGACATCCCTGTCACCCCCAGCCACCCGTCGGCATGCGCAT
>DASRJP010000327.1:0-2084 GCA_035649415.1 Pirellulaceae bacterium
GTCTCGGCGGTCATCTTGCCGATCTTGTCGGGATACTGGATCGGGTCAGCATAGATTTCCCCCTTGCGGATCGCTCGTTTTCCCTCTGGCTGGCCATCGAACCCGATGATCTTTACCTGGTCGGCTTTGCCCGCCTTTTCCAGTGCCGAGCGAGCGCCGAGTGCCGAAGGATCGTTGATTGCAAAGATGCCAACCAAGTCAGGGTGAGCTTGAAGCGCATCCTGCGCGGCTCGCATTCCCTTGGCGCGGTCGCCGTCGCCGGGAAGCTCGGCGACGATTTCGATCTGGCCGCTTTCTCGTCCTTCGTTGTGTGCGGCGATCACTTCCTTGAAGCCTTCGACGCGGAGTAAACAGGACTCGGCAGCCTTCTTGTCCAGGATCGCGATCTTGCCGCCGGCTTCGCCCAGCGTCTCGATCATCGCATGGCCAGCCTGCCGACCGCCTTCCATGTTGTCCGTCGCGATATGCGAGACGACCTTGGCATTCTTGTCCAGGCACGCCAGGTCGGCGGTGAATACCGGAATGCCGGCGTCATTGGCCTCCTGGATGGCGGCGGCGACACCGTGCGCATCCGTAGGACAGAGCACGATCGCAGCGACCTTTTTCGTGATGAAATCCTGCACTTGCCGCCGCTGCTCGCTCACTTTTTCGTCGCCGTCGGTGACAATCGTCTCGTAGCCGTGTTTTTTCAACTCCGCGGTTATGTTGTCGCCGATCACGTCGAAGAAATCGTTCCGCAGAGTCAGCACCGAGACGCCAATCGTTCCCTTGGCAGGCGAGCCATTTTTGTCGCTGCCATCGCAGCCGGCCAGGGAGAGAATTACGCACGTCACAAGTCCAATCGCCACGCGTTGCATCACACGATCTCCGTCTGCCAGGTCCAACCAGCGCCCAAATGCCGCATTCATATTATCACGACCTGGGCACGGCGGAACGCGGGCAGCATCAGCCTCCCAGCGTGGCAACGCGGCAAGCGGACCTCCGAGGAAATTCGCAACGGGCCGGCGGCATATCGCAGCCGGCGCAAAAAAAAGCGGCGGCGAGCCGAACTTCAAACCATTCAGCTCGCGCGCCGCTGGCAGGTCGCCATCAGGAAAACCCCGGCGCCTCATCTCAATCGATCTTGGCGGGCGTCCCTTCGTCTCGCCGACACACGGCCGCAAACGTCGCCTGATCGATGTTGTATGACACCACTTTGACGCTGGCATCGACCATCACCACGTTCATCCCGTTGGGATGAGGGCTGCCAAAGCGGCTGCCAAAGGTCCAGATCGTTCCTCGCGTGTCGCGCCACCAGTCACAGCAGGCATTGTCGCCGTCAACCATTTGTCCCAGCGAGTTGAGCACCCTCATGCCGTGCTTTAAAGGTGGCCGGTCACCCAGCCGCAGACCATCCTGGTCAACACCGCTCATGATTCCGTGGTCGTCGTTCCAGGCGCCCGTCTCGTACTCATTGGGTCGTTGCCACTTCTCGCCGAACATGATCGTGAAGGCGGTGCCATCGATCACATTGCTCATCGAGTAGCTGGTATCTCGTCGGTTGTGGCTGACCGTTCCGCCGAAGGGTCCGGCTCCGGGGTTGGTGACGTCCCAGCCGTTGAACCGCATGAAATTGGTGTACTCGTTGCCCACCGGCTCGGAAGGCGCAATCACTCCCCAATAGCTCGAGTCGTTGATGCCTCGGTTCTGCGGGCCGAAGTAGGGGGCCGCATAGTTGAGCGGCCCGCTGTTGCTGGCGCTGCCGCTAGACAGTTTGCGTGGCCGTCCCCGCGAGGGGCAGACGTAGACTTCCATCGGGACGCTGCGCGCCAGGACGTTGCTTGACTCCTGCACATTCACCCGGTTGATCAGGGTGTCCTGTTCGATATACGGCAGGATTTGCATTGCCCAACCTGCGCCTTGAAACGGCGGCTTGGTGAACACGCGCCCCGACTCATCCGCATAGGATGTTATCCACTGCCCGCTGCGCTGGTAGCAGAGCATGCAGCCAAGCTGCGGGTACTGCTGCACCGTCACTCCGGGCGGACGCTGCGCGAGCATCGCGGCACACCAGTCCCGCCAGCCAGCGCTGGGAAGCGTCAAGT
>DASRJP010000328.1:0-2333 GCA_035649415.1 Pirellulaceae bacterium
GAGTGTCACCTCACTGCTCCTTGTTGTGGAACCGGTTCACCACGCGCTCTGCTTGGCCAGGAGCGCTACCCCTTCATTACCCGCGCCGGCGGGTCAGGACCACGTTGAAGTCCAGCGTCTCTTCACCCCGGCGGACTTGCAGCTTGACCTTGTCACCCGGCTGCTTTTCCTGGATGTAATCGCGAAACGCCTTGAATTCGGCGACCTGCTGGCCGTTGATGGACACGATGATGTCGCCCATCTTGAGCCCCACTTTGTCGGCTGGGGAGTTGGCGATCACCGTCGCGATCTTCGCTTCCGTTACGCCGTCCTCGCCGCGAATGCCGATGTACGGCTCGTGCCCATCCAAATGCCCCCAGGCTTCTTCCTTCACCATCCGGTCCCAGTTGTCACGGTAGGCATTCACGGGCACGTGAATGTTCGAGGTTAACTTGGGGCCGATGCGGCTGTTGATGCCGATGACGTGGCCGTCCATATCGAACAGCGGGCCGCCGGAGTCTCCGCCGACGAGCGTGCAGTCGGTCGTAATCGCTTTGTTTTCATCGAGAACCCATACTCGCCCCAGCCGCAGGACCGGCTTGCGATCGTCCTGGTAGCCCCCCGGGTGTCCCGTCGCCAGGCACCACTGATGCTCGTTGATTGCTTTGGCCTGCGCCATTTCGGCGGAAGGAAGTTCCCCTTCCTTGATCTGCTCGGTGATTTTCATCAGGCCGGCATCGACGGTGCGAAACAGGCCCAGGGTTTTGCCCCTGAGGATGCGGCCATCGGACAGCATGAAGCGGGCGTCGCGCCCCGGCTGGCCGCATACGTGGGCAGCAGTCAGCACGTAGCCGTCCTTGCTGACGATCACGCCGCTCCCCCAGGCATGGCCGACTTGCACCCCCACCGTGCAGGCCTGGAGCTTGTCGGTCAGCTCACGGACCCGCTGCTCGATCAGCCGCAGATCGTCCACCGACGCCGGAGATTCGCGACCCGAAAAGATCCGCGATAACCGCTCCTTGACGGCGTCCGCGGCGGCTGCCACCGGCATATTCGCGTCGGCAGCCAGAATCGGCGAGGACCAGGGGGCCAGTGGTGCGGCAATCGCCGCCGCCAAGAGTGTTCCCAGCCCGAGTTTGCGTGTCCAGTTTCTCCAGCCCGTCGTCATGGTCATGGCCTCCCGGCTCACATGCCTGAGTTACGATCGCGGCTCTCGCCGCCGCTCGAAGTTCAACTCATCAAACTCATCCCTGCGGCTGCTGGGATCAACCCCCCAGCAGGTATTGGTGAATCATACCCGAATCGGTTGCAATTTTCTCCTGTTTTGTTCATTGAAATCTTACACCGCTGTGACAAGCGCGGTCGTCCGAACCCCGATCGGGCAGCCATTTTGGGTCGCCTGTTGTCCGCCGATGACCGTCACCGGTCCTTTTTCCGGCATCGTTTGCCGCCTCGCCAGCATTTGCCCCATCGGCAATACTTCGCCCGGAGAATGAGTCTGGGGTCGGCGGAGTACGGTTTGTCATGGCGAAATTGATCTTTGGCTGCGGCTACCTCGGACGCCGAGTGGCTGGCTTGTGGCAGCAGCGCGGCGACGTGGTCTACGCGGTGACTCGAGCGGCCACCAGAGCGGAGTCTCTCCGCCGCGAAGGAATTCGCCCGCTGATAGCCGATATTACCGCTGCATTCCCGACAGGCGAGAGGTTCTGGCCGGCAGAGATCGACACGGTTTTATACGCCGTTGGCTACGACCGCGGTTCGGCGGCGTCGATTCACGACGTGTATGTCGGCGGACTGGGCAAGGTCCTGGACGGACTGACAGATTCGGTAAAGCGATTGATTTACGTCAGCTCGGTGGGCGTGTACGGCGACGCCGGCGGCGATTGGGTCGATGAGGAGGCGCCTTGCCGCCCCATTCGCGAAGGGGGAAAGGCCTCGCTGGCCGCCGAGGAACTGCTCAAGGCTCACCGCCTGGGAAACCGAGCCATCATTCTGCGATTGGCTGGCATCTATGGTCCTGGCCGAATCCCGCGTTCCGAGGCCCTCGTGACTGCCCAGCCGATCGACGCGCCGGCTGAGGGGTACTTGAACCTGATCCACGTGGATGACGCGGCGGCGATTGTCCTGCTGGCGGAGGCCAAGGCGTCATTGCCGCGGACTTACGTGGTCTCCGATGGCCAGCCGGTAGTTCGCGGGGATTACTACCGCGAGCTGGCCCGCCTGCTGGCAGCGCCGGCGCCCGTGTTTGTCCCACCCACTGAGAACACGCCCGCAGCGCAGCGGGCCGCCGGCAACAAGCGCGTCAACAATCGGCGTCTGAAAGATGAACTGGCGCCGAAGCTGCGCTATCCGTC
>DASRJP010000329.1:0-3595 GCA_035649415.1 Pirellulaceae bacterium
GGCGTAGGCGAAGGGGACTTCGGTGGCAAACTGGTTGTTCTCGCAGACGAACAGGACCGGCAGCTTCCAGATGCTGGCCATGTTCAACCCTTCGTGGAACGCACCGTTGTTGACCGCGCCGTCGCCGAAGAAGGCGACGGCGACGCGGAGACCTTCGGTCGGTGCCTGGGCGGGGTCGGGAGACCCGCGCCGAACGTCGGGAGACTCGCGCCGAACTTGGGATTGCAGCAGCTTGAAGGTGTAGCCGCCGCCGCAGGCCTGGAGGATGCAGGGGCCGACGATGCCGCTGGTCCCCATCATGCCGATTTCAGGGGAGAAGAGGTGCATGCTGCCGCCGCGGCCGCGCGACAGTCCGCCGGCGCGGCCAAATAGCTCGGCCATCAATTCCCGCGGGTGCGCCCCTTTGGCCAGGGCGTGGCCGTGGCCGCGATGGGTGCTGAAGACGACGTCGTCCTTTGTGAGATGAGCACAGACGGCACTGGCGATCGCCTCTTCACCTACGTAGGTATGGCAAGCTCCCAGAACCAGTCCCCGCTGATGGCACCGCGCGAGCTCCTCTTCCGTCTGGCGGATGATTTGCATCGTGCGGTAGAGGTTCAGAGCGGCAGTGCGATCCATGGGCGCGGGCGGCGGGAGGTTGGCAGAAAAATTAGGGGCAAAAAGATTAGAGCAGAAAACAGAGAGGGAGAGGCGGCATGGCTGCTGTTGAGTACAGGCCTGCCGCCATTTTTTTGCCCCCAATCTTTCTGCCACTACTTCTTCGCTGGCCGTGCCTGCGTCCTCATCGATGGCGGGAGTGGCTCCATCCACATCACGATGCCCGATTTTGTTTCCTCATTACCGTGTGAGAAGAACTGGATCGTTTCTTCCGGCGGGATACCGAGATGTGCGTCCTGTGGCAAGTATGAGACTGAACTTGGAAACTTCGGGCTTTTGTCGTAATTGGGAAACTCGACGTCGAACAATTCTTCGGTGTCGGTCCAAACTTTGAGCCGCCGTTTTTCACCTTCCGTAGTATTTGTCCAATGAAGCACGACGTCGGCTCCCTCGCGCCAGGAGTTCATGGACAGCGTCGCCAGCGGTTTCGGCGTCCCGACTGGTCCGGTTCGTGCGTACTCCGTTTCGCCAACATGGAGCAAGTATCGGTGCCCAGGAGGAATATAGAGCCGGTAGTGGTTTCCACCTACCGCTTTTGTCCCTTCAATCTTGGTGATGTAGATCTTTTTCGGGTCGTCAATGCGCAAGTATCCAAACTGCTTGCGCACCACCTCAAGCTCTTGTCGCGCCGCTTCAACTTCACGCCGCGCCTCGCGAACCTCACGCATCATCACATAGTGAGAGACTCCCAGGGCCGCGATCGCGATCACGAGAAACAGCGTCAGGAGCGAGAACGAGGAACGGCGACTGTTCGACATTTTCCCGTCCCCCATTTTCCGGTCTTACAATTTCTCCGGCTGGCGGATGGTTCCCCCCGCGTTCATGGCCAGGTTGCCGCCGTCCATCGGGATCAGCGCGCCGGTGATCCAGCTCGAAGCGTCGGAAGCAAGAAACACGGCCAGGCCCTGAATGTCGTCCGGATGGCCGAGACGGCCGGCCGGAATGCCGCTGAGCCATTTGCCCTTAAGTGACGAGTCGGCAGACATCCGCTTTTCCAGGCTGGGGTTGACGACCTGGGCCGGCAGGATTGCGTTGACCCGAATGCCGCTACTGCTCCACTCGGTGCTCAGCTCGCGGGTCATTTGGGCGACCGCGCCCATCGCCATACTGTAGGCGATGTGTCCGCGGCCGAGTGCGGTGATGCTGGCCAGCGAGCCGATGTTGACAATGCTGCCGCGGCGTTCCTTGAGCATCCGCCGCCCCGCTTCCTGGCACATGCAGAACCGGCCATAGACAAGGTTCCGCCAGGTCCGCTCCACGTCCACCAGCGTAATGTCCTCCGGAGGGCCGAGCACGGCTTCTCCGGCCACGTTGCCCAGGAAGTCGATCCGCCCGAAGAACCGGTCGAGCTGGACGAAGGCTGAGCGAATGTCTTCGGGATTGGAGACGTCGCAGCGAATCGGAGCGGCTCGCTGACCACAGCCGCGAATCGTCTCGGCCGTGTATCTGAGCCCCTCTTCGTTGACGTCCAAGAGCATCAAGTCGGCGCCGTACTGCGCGAGGGCTGTTGCCATCGCCCGTCCCAGCCCGCTGGCAGCGCCGGAAACGAGCGCCACACGCCCCGCCAGATTGAAGAGAGACGTTGTCATGATGCTACCTCCTGCCGTTTTCGCGAGCCCCCAATCTCTGCGACTCCATCGATCTCCCAAATCAGTGGCGGTCGCGCCACAAACCAGCCAGCCCCAAAAACACGTCCTCCACCGCGGCACACTCGCGGCACTCGCCGAAGCGGCTGGCGAGAAACTGCCGCAGGATCGGCACTTTCTGCGTCAACCCGCCCGATAGTACGGTCCGCCGCCAGAGGCGGTTCGGGGAGAGACGGGTTGCGCAAGTCCAGTAGTTTTCGGTCATCGAGCGAAATGCACTGCGAAACAGGTTTCCGACGGTCAAATTCTCGAGTGTGATCCGATCGATCCGACCGCGATCTCCCAGCGGACCCGCAAAAAAGGCCAAGTCCACGGCAAGTTCGCTGTCGGCAGCCTCTGCGGCCGCACGAGCAATGTACTCCCATGGATCGGCCAGGCGAAACCCCTGAGCCGTTGCCAGCTCGGTGAGCAGGTCCACCAGCACATTGAGCGAACGGCCAGCGGGCAAATGTGTGATCGTGTTGAGATAGCGGCCCCCGAAGTATTTGCGCGTCTGGTAGTCGCCAAGTGCCAGCTCGCGGCTAAGCATGCTGATTTGCGAGCCAGTTGAGATGTTGAGCGACAGTTCCCCTTCCGCCAGTTCGACGCCGCGGAGTGCCGCCTGCTGATCGCCAACGACGGGATAGCACGGGATTTCGCGGTGGCCGCAGCGGAACGAGCCGACCGGCTGCTGGCAATCGACGATCCGCGGCCAGTGGAGACGCTCGAGCTTCAGTTTTGCAAACGCAACCTCGTGCCAGTCGCCGGTGGTGACATTCAGGGTACCGATGGCCTGAGTTGGCTCCGTATGCGGAGAAGCGCCGGCGATTTGCGTCAGCACGAAGTCGCCAAGCGTTAGTGGCACGGCATCGGGCGGCAAATGACCGTTTTCCGCGAGCCAGAATAACAGGCTCGTTGCCGAGCCGGGTTTCAGTTCGCTTCCGAGCTCGCGGAATTCGTCTCCATCCCAGCGGCGGCGAATCGCGTCGAGATAGGATCCGCCCGACGGATGTGCCGCCAGCGTCCGCTGATCGCGCCAGGAAAGATAGTTGGTCAGGGGCCGGCACTGGCGATCGACGAGGATCACTCCTCCCATTTGGCCGCAGAACATGAGTGCCTCGGCATCGGCGGCGCTGACGAGCTTGTCAATCAGTTGCGACACGGCCGCCACGACTGCCGCCGGATCGATTTCCACATGCCCGCTGGGCAATCCCGCGATCGGATCGGGAAATGGGACGCGGGCCTCCGCTGCGATGGCGTCATTCGCTGGATCGATAGTCGCACCCTTGATCGATGAGGAACCGATATCGACG
>DASRJP010000330.1:0-5262 GCA_035649415.1 Pirellulaceae bacterium
AGCGCCTGGATCGCCTCTTCGTGCTTTCCCGCGCGCTGCAAAGCCGCGCCCAGAGAATTCAGGTAATTGTGATTGTCAGGCACTAGCGCCACGGCCCGGCGGGCATGAATTACCGCGAGCGCTGGGTCGCGCAGCTTCGCAGGCCCCGTCGATAGCAGCCACGATAGTTCATTGTGGGCCGGGCCGTTGTCGGGGTCGATGCGGAGGATCTGCATCAGAACGTCCCGCCGCGCTGCGTCCCGTGCAGCGCGTGCCACGCCTTCCAAGAGCGCCGCCTCTTCCTTGGGCCAGGTTGCACCTCGATCGAACGACACGTCCAGCGGACTGGCCGAACCACTGCTGTCTGACGCCGCTTCGATACGCGGCAAGACGTAGGGCGGCCACGTCATCGGCGCGCAGACCGGGCGCCGGGACCAAGCCGAGGCCGGTGAGGGACTTGCTTCGCAGGCGTGTCCTCACCGGCCGCTTTGTTTGGTAGCCATCACGCTCCGCGTGATTGGCCCTGGGCTCGTCATGCGGAGCATGACGGCTACTATTCCTTCTTCATCAATTCCTCCGCTTCCGCACGGAAACGGTTCAACTCTTCGTTGTCTTTAGCATTGGCTTGCATCCACTCGACCGCCTTGTCGTACCACTTGCGGGCCTCGTCCTTGTTGCGTAGTTGACAGTGGCTCATGGCGACGAAGAACCAGTCGTGAGCATCGCCGCCTCCGGGCAGCTCCATCGAGGTGTCGAGTGCCGCCAGCGCCTCTTTCCAGTCGCCCGCTCGGTAGAGCGCTACACCCAAGGTGTTCCAATAAGCTGCGTTCTTCGGCCCAAGCTCGACACCTTTCCTGGCGAGCGTGACCGCCTCGTCGGCCTTCCGTACGTTGGGGTCTGGACAAGTCGCCAGGAGCCAGGCCCACGCGTTGTGGGCCACTGCGTCCTTCGGGTCGATTTCGATGGCCTTGCGGTAGGCGGCGATGGCCTCGTCCAGCTTCTTCTGGGCCATCAGGGCATTGCCGAGGTCGTGGTAAGCGATGGCGGATTTCGGGTCGAGTTCGATGGCCCTGGTCAGGTCTGCGAGGGCCTTGTCCAGTTGGCCCATTTGCAGGTGAACCAAGCCGCGACGGCTCCAGGTCAAGGCAAAGCTCGGCTCGAGTTCGAGTGCCTTGCTGTATTCCGCCAGTGCCCGGTCCTGTTGCCCGAGCTGCCGGTATGCTTCGCCCCGGTTGAACCAGGGGCGCGCGTACTTCGAGTCCAACTCAATGGCTTTGGCGCAGTCCGCCAGGGCCTTGTCCGGCTCGTTCCGTTCCAGGTACGTGACGCTGCGGTCGTTCCAATGAATCGCTGCCTTCGGGTCCAGTTCGATGGCCCTGGTCTGGTCTGCGAGGGCCTCGTCCAGTTGGCCCATTTGCAGGTGAGCCAAGCCGCGACCGCTCCAGCCCAAGGCATAGCTCGGGTTCAGCTCAATGGCCTTCGTGTACCAGGCGATCGCCTCGTCCAGCTTTCCCTGACTCTGCAGGGCCATGACGATATTCCAGTGGGCATTATTAATGTTCGGGTCGAGCTCGATCGCCTTGCGGCAGATGGCGATGGCCTCGTCCAGCTTCTCCTGTTCCCGCAATGCTTCCGCGAGCTTGCTGAGGGCGGCGCTGGAGTTGGGACGAGCCGCCACCGCGGCCCGGAAAAACGAGATGGCCTCGTCGCGGTAAGAAGGTCCCATGGCGTGAAGAGCGACGGCCAGTTCATAGTTGATCCAGAAGTCACCAGGGTATTGCCGCTGCGCCCGACGCAGCAGGTCGATCTGAGCTTCCACGAGGCCGTGGTAGCGCAGAGTCAATGTCAGCATCAACAGGCTAGTCGGCGGCTGGCGAAGTGCGTCCGGCGAGGCCGCCAGCGAGGCCAGCGCTTTCTTGTCCTCTTGTTTCTCCGCCTCGCGCACTTGCCGTCGCCGGGGATTAGATTCGGCGGCCTTGGCCACGTCCCTCAGCGCCATGCCACTTGTCGTGTCCTTTTGGCGCCGGAGATCGGACCAGTAATCGAGGGCGGCCACCAGCTCATCGGCTACTGCGGGACGGGCACGGATGCGCGCCGCCGCCTCCTCGACTGGCAAACCTGTGACGTCGATCCCGTAAGCGTCGAATGCCAGCGTATAAGCCCGGTCGGCGCTTTCATAGTTGAACTTGTGGTCCTTCCATTGGCTGGAGAGAAGCCGAATCTCTTCGAGCCGCAGGACCATTTCGACGTCTTTGCGGAGCTGTCGGACGCGCTCGCGGAGTTCGTCGCTTCCGCCGCCGGCCAGCAATCCCTCCGCCCGCTTGGCCGACGATAGCGCCTCCGGCCATTGGCCTTGCTCCTGCAACCGTCCCGCCTCCTTGAGGGCCAGGTTCACTTCCTGTTCGACCGCCGCCTGCCGGCCCGCCCGGTCGCGCACAGCCCATCCAATGCCGCCCGCCACGCCGCCAATCGCGACCAATAGGGCAAGGCCAATCGCCACCAATGCGGCCAGCGCCGCCTTGTGCCGCCGGGCAAATTTGCGGAAGCGGTACGCCGCCGAGGGCGGACATGCCAGCACCGGGTCGTCATTCAAGTAGTGCTCGATGTCTTTGGCAAAGCCGGTGGCCGTCTCGTAGCGTCGGCTGCGGTCCTTCTCCAGCGCCTTCATCACGATCCAGTCCAGCTCGCCGCGGACCAGCTTTGTCAGCTTCGTCGGCTCAGTGTGCCGCTGGGCGGCAATGCTGGGGGACGCTTCCGCCGTGCTGATCCGCGTGCTCGGTTTTTGCGGCTCGTCCTCGCGGATGATCCGGCGGATTTCGTCGAATGCTGCCTGCTTGAGTTGCTCTTTGCTGACCGGCGTCGTGCCAGTGAGCAGTTCATACAAGAGCACACCCAGCGAATAAATGTCGCTCCGCGTATCGATGTCCGTACTGCTCAGCTCCGCTTGCTCCGGGCTCATGTACAGCGGAGTGCCGATCATCTGGGCGAACTCAGTGAACAGCGTCTTGTCGGTGAGCTGTTGTCCCATCGCCTTGGCGACGCCAAAGTCGATCACTTTCACGACGGGCTGCCCGTCTTGCCGCGTGACCAGGACGTTCGTCGGCTTGATGTCGCGGTGAATGATTCCCTTGGTGTGTGCATGCTGGATCGCCTGGCAGATTGTGGCAAAGAGTTCCAGTCGCTCACGGATCGACAGTTGGTTTTCGTCACAGTACTGCGTGATGGGAAGGCCGCGGACGAGTTCCATGACGAAATAGGGCCGGCCCGACTCGGTGGTGCCCGCATCCAGCACATGGGCGATATGCGGATGGTCCATCACCGCCAAGGCCTGCCGCTCGGCCTCAAATCGGGCAATGACCTGCCGCGTGTCCATGCCCGGCTTGATCACCTTGAGGGCCACACGGCGGCGGACCGGCTCGGTCTGCTCGGCCATGAAGACGATTCCAAAGCCCCCTTCGCCCATCTGCTGGAGCAGCTTGTACGGCCCGATCTGCGTCCCCGGCCGTTCGCTGATGGCCGGCTCAGCGCTCTTGGCCATCGCCCGGTGAAATTCGATCTGGTCCAGCAGCGTGTCGGCGAATTCCGAAAACCGCGTCTGGAAATCCCGCACATCAGTCAGTTCGCCCAGCTCCTCCCGCAGCAGAAACTCACCGTAGATCACATCGAGAGCCAGCTCGTCGTCGGCCGCCAGTTGAGGGAATTGCTGCAGATATGCTTCGGCGGAGGGCCGTTCGCCTCGGCGCCATCGCTCGCGCTGGTCGAGGCTGACGAGCGCCGCCAGCTCGCGGGCCGTAACGGCGGGCCTGGACAGGGCAGACGACCGTTCGGCAGATGACCATTCGGCCAGAAAGTCTTCAATCGTCGGCGTCTTTCCTTGCCGCCATTGCCTTCCCAGCTCGGATTCCGCACCGGGGGAGCGAGCGAAGGAGCCGCCTGCCGCCTGACTGATTGGAGAGCCCGATTTCATGGGTCTGGCGCTGTTTGGCAGGGCACCTTCAATAGCACGTCGCTTCTCTCAATTACATCGCCGCCGGTGGCAAAAACGCACATCACTCCTCCAGGCCCAAGTGCTCGGCGGCACGCTCGATCCCGCGGGCCAATTGCATCCGCCGGGCCTGCGCACTCCCGCCCAACCGCTCGGCCACTTCCTCCCAGCCCAGGCCTTCCACGCGCAAATCGGCGATTTGGCGCTCGTCGTCGTTCAGCTCGGCCCGCATTCGCTCGACCAGCTCGCATTGCAAGACAATCTCGCTCGGCGAGATGTCCGTGTCCACAACTTGTTCCAGGACTTCAGGTTGCGTTTCCGCCACGCGCCGGGCATCGCGCCGCAGCCGATGCTCGCGGCGGGCGAGCGACGCCAGCTTGTTGCGAGCCATCGACATCAGGAGCTGCACGAGCTGTTCGGGTGATTCCAAGTCGTACTGCCCCGTCGCCGCTCGCGCAAAAAAGCTCGCCAGCACCGATTGGCAGACGTCGATCGAGTCAAACGCCCGATTGAGCCGGCGGTCGCTGATCCCCAGTCGGACTTCGCGGCGAATCAACGATTCATAGCGCTGGACCAACTCCATCGCCGCCTGCTCGTCTCCGCGGCGGATGCGGCACAGAAAGTCAGCGAACGATTGCGCTTGCGACATCGGAAAGTAGTCGGGATCGAGTCGCCGGACGCTCAGCCCATTCTTGCCGTCGTCGGCAAACATTCTAACTCCGCCAGCGGGCCGCTGCGATACTCGCCGCGGGGCAGTCCCTGGGTCGCCCTCCATTTTGTGCCAGATTCATGATTTAGTTCCTGTGCGTTCTGTGGCTGGTCGGCGATTTAAGCCGGTAGGGGGAAGCATTCGCGAAAGCAGTTCCGAGCTTCTACCCGCGGCCACAAGGAACGCGTCATGGCCCGCCCCTCGCCCAGGAATCGTCGACTGTCACCCACGGCACCGATCAAGACGTTGGCCGACTGGAAGCGCTTCTGGGACCTGCAAGAGACCGATTGGCAACTCGGGCAGGCCAAATTCCAGGGTGGGGACCTCCTCGCCAAGCCTGGCCGCACGCCGCACCTGCTCACGTCAGAGGACTTCCGCCTCCGTCCCGACAGCCCCGGGTACAAGGCCGGCAAGGATGGCAAGGACCTCAGCGCCGACGTGGACTTGGTCGGCCCCGGCGAGGCCTACGAGCGCTGGACGAAGACGCCGGAGTATCAGGAGTGGCTTACGGAGACAGGAGAAAGCAAACAAAGCGGCCGGTGAGGTCCTGACCTTCAAGTAAGTTCCTCACCGGCCCGCGACCCGCTTG
>DASRJP010000331.1:0-2962 GCA_035649415.1 Pirellulaceae bacterium
GTGCCGGCTACTACGACGCCTATTACGTCAAGGCCCTCAAGGTGCGGCGGCTGATCCGCGGCGACTACGACGCGGCATTCCAGAAGGTGGATTTCATCGTCGGCCCGACAACGCCTTCCCCGCCGTTCAAGATCGGCGAGAAATCGGGCGACCCGCTGGCAATGTACCTGGAAGACCTCTACACGGTCACCACGAACCTCGCCGGCATCGGCGGCATCAGCATCCCTTGCGGTCAGACCAAAAGCGGCCTGCCGATCGGCCTCCAGATGCAATGCCGGCCGTTTGACGAGGAGCGGCTGCTGCAAGCGGCGGCCATGTTCCAGCGGGAGACGGATTGGCATTCGCGGAGGCCGGCCCTGTCATGAGCGACCACACCTACGACCTCATCATCGGCCTGGAAACCCACGTCCAGCTTTTGACCAAGTCAAAGCTGTTCTGCGGGTGCAGTACGAAATTCGGCGCGCCGCCCAACACGCAGACGTGCCCGGTTTGCACCGGAATGCCGGGGAGTTTGCCAGTGATGAATCGCCAGGCGTTTGAGCTGTCGCTGAAGACGGCCATCGCCCTCAACTGCGAGATTCCAGAATTCACCAAGTGGGACCGCAAGAACTACTACTATCCGGATTTGCCCAAGGGCTATCAGATCAGCCAGTATGATCTGCCGATGAGCCAGAATGGCTGGCTGGAAATTCACGATCCCAAAGGGGAGTTTGAGCCCAAGCGGGTCGGGATCATCCGGGCCCATCTGGAAGAAGACGCCGGCAAAAGCCTGCACGACGAAGCGGCCGGCAAGGCCGATTCGCGAATCGATCTTAACCGCACCGGCACGCCGCTTCTGGAGATCGTCTCCGCCCCTGACATGCGGAGCACGAAGGAAGCGCGGGCGTACGTCACCGAGCTGCGGCTGCTACTTTTGTACCTGGGCGTTTCCGACTGCAACATGCAGGAGGGCTCACTGCGGATCGATGCCAACGTCAACCTGCACATCCACGCGCCGCAAGGAAAGATCGCCACGCCGATCGTCGAGATCAAAAACCTCAACAGTTTTCGATTTTTGGAACGAGCGCTGGCTCACGAGGCGCAGCGGCAGTATGCCGCCTGGCAGGAGACGGGGAAGACGATCAAGGACGCGCCGAAGCAGACCCGCGGCTGGGATGATGCGAAAGGGATCACTTTTTCGCAGCGCGAGAAGGAGGAGTCGAGCGACTATCGCTATTTCCCCGATCCCGATCTGGTGCCGGTGATCACGCCGCGGGCGGAAGTGGAGAAAGTCCGCGGCGGCCTGATCGAATTGCCGGCGGCCATTCGCCATCGGCTCGAATCGAGCTACGGCGTCACTTCGTATGACAGCGATGTTTTGGTAGGGCAGGGGAGGGGGCTGGTCGATTACTACGAGCAAGTCGCCAAGACCGCCGGCGACGGCAAGAAAGCTGCCAACTGGGTGACGCAGGAAGTCCTTCGCATTCTGAACGAGCAGTCGATCCCGCTGGATAGATTCCCGCTCACTCCCGGGACGCTGGCGGAGCTGGTGAAGATCGTCGTCGCCGGCGAACTGGAAGTCACGCGGGCCAAGGAAGTCTTCAACGACATGGTGGCCACCCGCCGCGGCGTCGCCGATTCCATGAAGGCCCTGGGCATCGAAAAGGTCGATGAATCGGCGCTCGTCGAGATCTGCCGCGAAATTCTGGCCGCGAACCCAAAGATCGTGGCCGATGTCAAAGGGGGCAAAGCTCAGGCGGTCGGATCGCTGATCGGCCAGGCGAAGAAAAGGAACCCTAACGCCAACCCCAACGACGTGCGGCGGATTTGCCTGGAATTGATTGATAAAATGTAGGCTAGGCTTGGTGAAGACAGTACGTACTGTTCTGCCGCTGTCTTGGAACTCTTGATAGGTGTCTCACGTGAAGCGCGTTGGTCTGGTCGGTTGGCGTGGCATGGTCGGCAGCGTCCTCATGCAGCGGATGGCGGCGGAGAATGATTTCGCGCACTTCGAGCCGATGTTCTATTCCACGTCCAGCGTCGGCGGGCCGGGTCCGAAGATCGGCGGCAAGGAGACCGGCAAGCTGCTGGATGCCAAGAGCGTTGACGCTCTGAAAGGGATGGAGATTGTCGTCACCTGCCAGGGAGGCGACTACACGAACGAGGTCTTCCCGCAGCTTCATGCTGCCGGCTGGAAGGGGTACTGGATCGACGCCGCCTCAGCCCTGCGGATGAAGGACGACGCGGTCATCATCCTCGATCCGGTCAATCTGCCGGTGATCAAGGACGCACTGAGCCGGGGTTTTAAGAACTACATCGGCGGCAATTGCACGGTCAGCCTGATGCTGATGGCGATGGACGGTCTCTTTCGGGCCGGGCTGGTCGAGTGGATCACCTGCATGACCTATCAGGCGGCCAGCGGGGCAGGGGCCCAGAACATGCGGGAACTGGTCTCGCAAATGGGGGTCGCTCATGCGTCCGTGAAAGATCTGCTGACCGATCCGTCGTCCGCGATCCTGGAAATCGATTGCCGCGTAGCGGATTCGCTCCGCAGCGACGCCTTCCCCACGAAAATTTTCGGCGTGCCGCTGGCCGGCAGTCTGATCCCCTGGATCGACAAGGACCTTGGCAACGGCCAGAGCAAGGAAGAGTGGAAAGGGCAAGCCGAATCAAACAAGATTCTCGGCCTTTCCGGTGACAAGGTGATACCCGTGGACGGCGTTTGCGTCCGGATCGGCGCGATGCGCTGCCACAGCCAGGGATTGACGGTCAAGCTGAAGAAGGATGTGCCGCTGGCGGAGATCGAAGGGATCCTGGCCGCCGCCAACGACTGGGTGACGGTAGTTCCCAACGAACGCGAGCGGAGCATTCTCGAGCTGACGCCGGCCGCCGTCACCGGAACGCTTGCCGTCCCCGTCGGCCGGCTCCGAAAGCTTGACCTCGACAAGTCGGCTCGCGGCCAATATCTCGCCGCCTTCACCGT
>DASRJP010000332.1:0-18169 GCA_035649415.1 Pirellulaceae bacterium
TTCCTGTTCATCGCTTTCTTCGCCTGCCTGGCCATTGTCGCTCTCGGCTGGCGGTATGGCCGGCACCGGCTGCTGTCCGAGCGCCACGTCGCTGCCAGACAGGCCGATGCCGTGGCCGCGGCACTCAAGAAAGGAATCGACACGACCGAATTTGCCGGCCAGGAGCGTCCCTGGGGCGAAGTGCTCTCCGCACTGGCGGCACGCTCGGATGTCCCGCTGAGTGCGAAGGACGAGGAAGTCAAATCAATGGGGGTCGATCCGCAGACGCGCGTGTACGTGCCGACGGGAGTGTTTCCCCTCGGCGAGCTGCTGGAAGAGATCACGGGCCACATGGACCTGGGATGGCGGCGGTCGGCTGGCAGCATTGAAATTACGTCGATCGGCGAGGCAGAAACCGGCAGACAGCGGCTGCATACGCGTATCTACCCGCTGCCCCCCGCCAGTGCCGCTGGTGAGGCGCTGGCCGACGATGCCGAGGCAATGTGTGAGCTGCTGATCACTCACATTGTGCCGGAGTCGTGGGAAGAGGTTGGCGGCCAAGGAGTCATCGCGCCAGCCGGCGGCGCGGTGGTCGTGCGACAAACCGACGACATCCACGTGCTGATTCGGGAGTTCCTGTCGCAGATGGAATCCTCGGGGGGCTGGCCCGGACCGCTTGACGAGGACCACGCCGCTGCCGAAGAAGAGCAGCGGGTCGCGCAGGCCCTGGCGGAGATCGACAGTGTCGATTTTCGCGATATGCCGCTCGATGAGGGGCTGCGGACTCTAATGGCGCGGCACGGGCTCCGATTCCAGTTCTCGTCCGCGGCGCTGGCCAATGGCGCCGCCAATCCGGCCATCCCGACGACGCTGTCGCTATCGAGCGTTTCCCTACGGACGATCCTCCGCGAGCTGCTCGGCGGGCAAAAATTGACCTGGGTCGTTCGCGGCGGCTTGATCCAGGTGACGACGATCGATGAGGCCGACTCGTTGTTGAGTCATGGAGTCTACGACGTCCGCGACCTGATCGAGGGGAGCGGGCCGCCGGACTTCGATTCGCTCATCGAGCTGGTCACCACCACCGTTGAGCCAGAAAGTTGGGACGAGGTCGGCGGGCCAGGCACGATCAGCGAAATGGGGGACCGCTGGCTGGTGGTCAGCCAGACCCAGGAGAATCAGCAAAAGGTCCAGCGGCTGTTGGCACGCGTGCGGGCGATCCTCGAGCCCGGCGTCGATCCGGCGGCCGACGCGCTGCTGGAGCCGGTCGATGACGTGGCACCGGCAATTCGGCAGGCCCTGGACGGCGTCGTGACGCTCAAGTACGACCAACGGAAGCTGGCGGACGTATGCCGTGACTTGTCCCAGCAGCTGGCGATACCGGTGATGCCGCGGATGCGGCCCGACAGCACGATCGCTCTAGATGCCCAGGTCACGATTGAACTGCCGCCACTGCCACTGGGGGATGCGTTGTCGCTGATGCTCGAGGAACACCTTCTAACCTTCGATCCGCGCGGCGAAGTGCTCTACATCACCACGCCAGAGGACGCCGAGGAAAACCTCGTCACGCGGATCATCGACGTGCGGCACTTGCTCGATCCCGGCAGCGGAGGCCTCGATGAGGACACATTCATCGAGTTGATCACGAACTGCGTCGCGCCCGACCAGTGGGACGAGGTAGGAGGGCCAGGTTCCCAGGATGTCTTTCGCGGCCTGCTGATTTTCCGGCAAACCTATGAGATCAGCCGCCAGGTTCAGGCGCTGATCGACGCGCTCAGCGAGCGTTGCCTGCGAAACTCGGCCGAAATTGCCGCTGCCGCCGCGCGAAAGCCTGTCTGGGTCGGCATTAGCCGAGAAGAACAGGCGATTCTCGAAAAGCTCCACACACCTGTGAGCCTATCGACGAAGGGCGCGAAGGTCGAAGAGGTCATTCGTGAGGTATGCCGACAGTGCGCGATTCCGATTCAGTTTGATCGGTTCTGGCGTGACGATGTACCGGTTGCCAATGCGAAGTTCACGGTGGACTTGTCGCCCGAGCAGATAAGCGGATGGGAAGCGATCATGCGCATCGAAGCTCGAAATGCGGCTGGAATTATTGTCAACCACGGAATACTGCTGGTAACCCATCCGGACTACGATGCTTCCAGGACAACTCTGCGGCTCTATCCGCTGTCGCTTCCCAAGCGGGACGATTTGCCGCGGCACGCAGAGCAGGTGGCTGTCATGCTCGTCGATCGCCTGGACCGCGACGCGTGGAGCGACAACGGCGGTTACGGCATTGTGATGCCGGTGACCGATGAGTGGCTGCTGGTGGCGCAGACGCTGCCGATGCACCGCCGCGTGGAAGAGGCGCTGGCGAAGCTGCAGGCCGGGGAAATGTTGCCTATTCCGGCAGATGCCGGCGAGTATCGGAGTCCGCTTGCCAGTCCAGCAATCGGCTCGCTATGGCGCGTGATGCGGCGAGTGATTCCGTGGCCCAAAGCCTATGATGCCGAGTGAATCTCCAGCGTTGCTACCAGCACGGGCGCCGTGGAATCGAGCAGGGCAGGGGAGGGGGGGCCAATCTCGACCGCCAGCTCGTTGTGATCGGCAAGCTGGCTGCTAATGTCGGCCTCGAAAGAACCGCCGGGCCTGTCGTGCAACGGCAGCGACCCGCCATTCAGCCGCGCCGTCAGCTTTCCGCCCGCGTATGCCAGTGACAGCAGCACACGGTCGCCCGCTTGCAAGCCAGTCGGCCGATGAAACCCGCGCAGCAAAGTCGCAGTGGTCCAATTCATCGAATTCCCTGCGGCGCTCGCGATGGCGGCGGTCAGTTGCCGCCACGTGTAGGGAAAATCGATCCGCCCGGCGACGGTAGTGCCTCTGATCGAAAACTCCCACGGGCCGCGAAGACGAATCGCGTGCATCGAGTCAAAGTCCGACGACAGAGAAAGAGTACGAGTAAGATTAGGATCAGGACTAGGATGAAGAGCAAGAGAAAGAGAAAGATAACGAATCCTGACGATCCTGCTCTGTCTCTTACTCCAAATCTTACTCTTCTTCCTACTCTTAATCCTTCTCCTAATCTTTCTCTTTGCCGCTGAACGCTCTTACTCCCTCGCCCCCTACCTCACCCGGCACTGGAACCGGATGATGCCCCCTTCGCGGACCTTCATCGGCTCGATCACTGCCCACCGCAGCACGAGCGACTCGCCTTCGTTGAGCTCCGTGGCGAAATCGGCCTTGAGGGAGCACGACTGGCTCCCTTCCACGTACTCGAGCCTGGTGGTCAGGTTGTCCACGATCGTCACGTTGCCGATGGTCTGCTCGCCGACGTTGTCGAAGCGGAGCGTGAAGTTGACGATCTCGCCGGGGCGGGCGTCGCTCTTGTCCGCGATTTTGCAAATTCGCAGCCGCGGCTTGCCTTCCAGCTCGTAGACCACGGTCTCTTCCGGCGCGGACAAACTCTTGCCCTCGACGGCCATCTTCCCGTCGATCACCACCTGCACCGCCTGCGCCACCTGCCACACGACGGCCGCCTGCGTCCGCTCCGCCAGGCGGGCTTTCTCCCCCGCCTCGAAGACGCCGCGGTGGATCAACTGCAAATCTTCAAACGGCAAAAAGCCCTGGCGAGCCAGCAGCGGCTGATCCAAGGCGTTCAGGGCAACGCCGGCATTCCGTTCGCGGAAGCTCTGCGCCTGATCGATCATCACGTCGGCCAGGATTTGCTCCGGCTGGACGGCCGTGGTGGCCAGCAGCTTCTCCTCGTGCAAGTTGAGCTTGTCGGCCTTGGCCATGTCTGCCATCCGCTCGTGCCCTTCGTGCAGCACGGGCGCGACCACTTTGCGGACGGCGGCAAACCGCGGTGCGTAGATGCAGACCTTGTTGCTCTCGGTGATCTCGGTCTTGCCATCGAGCGTGTCGTAATGAGCAACGGTATCCTCTTGATCGACCCCGACGACCGTCCAGTCCTTGCGGACGTTGGCGTCGAGGTTGTGGTCGCCGCCGTCGCAAATGTACTCGTCGGCGGGCCACGGGCAGGCCAGCCCATCGGGCGCACATTGCATCGTGAAACCGTCGATGCCCCCGCCACCATTGCCGTCGATATAGCTGCCAAATCGGAATGGTCCGCCGCTACCCGGTGAGCAGCAGGGGCAGTCCGGACCGTGCAGCTGGGCTGAGTGCGACCACGTCGGCGGCGGTGCTGGAATGGAGGGATAAAGCTGCCCGGCACCGGCCCGTGGAGCAGCTTTCGGCGCCGCACCGGGCTCTTGCCAGGCGACTTGCTGGACCTCGGTCCGTTTCGCGGCCGATTTTGCCTGATCCGTGATCGCCGCCGTGGCCGCCGAGCCATTTGTCCCCGTCTTCGCTCGCGGCCGGTTTTTGGCGGAGACAACCGGCGCTTTGGACGTGCCAGCCTTCTCGAGCGACTCTTTCGTCAGCGTCGGCCGCTCCTTGCCCAGCGGCACCACGCCCGGAATGCCGCGGCAGGAGCAGAGGCAGAGCGATATGGCCGTCAACCAGACGAGCGACCAACAGCGGCAAAGTTTCGTCGTGCTGATCATCGCTGCCTCCTGCCTCTGACTACTGACTATCGCACGCGAGGAAACAGGTAACTCTTGCGACCCGTTTGCGGCGGGGCCTGCAGCCGCGGCTCCAGTCCGTCCTGGCGATCCACTTTCGGGACGGGCGCCTCGAACTGAATCACCGGGGGCGAGTTGTACAGGAACGCTCCCTCGGCGCCCGCCGCATCGGGAATCCGCGAGCCCATCCGCAGAATCGCGACCGGGCGGCCGAGCTGGTCGGCAAGCTGGAGCGGATCGTCACTCTGATTGATTTCGAAGTAGCGCTGCTTGCGCGGCGTCTCCACGACCGGCATCGCGGTCTTCGGATCTTCGATGTAGATCACGCGAGTGACGTAGTGGCCCTCGAGGGCCAGGGCCAACTCTTCGGCCGTCAGCTCGATGGGGATGGGAAAACGCGTCGCCTGGCCCGGCGGCGGGTAGAGCCGATCGATCACCTCGATCGTGGGATAGACTTCTTCCCCTTCGTGAAACTTGATGTTGCCGACCTTGATCCGATAGACGTGGCCGATCAGCATGCCCAACAGCAGCGTGTCTTTCCGCGCCTCGCCAAAGCCGCCGGCAGTTACGGGGGAGAGCAGCGTCCCTTCGGGGGCCACGATCTCGACCGGCTGGAAATAGCCTTCCCGTGGCCCGCCGCGAAGAAGCTGCTGACCGCCGACGAAACCCGGCGGATGATCGGCCCGGTGCTGATAGTGGACCGGCGGCGGCTGGGCGACCAGCGGTGCACTTAGCACGAGACTGGCCAGTGCCAGAGCGCTAGAGGCAGTCAGCGACGATGGGTTGGGCATGGTCTTCGGTTGGAAACCTGTCCTACGTAAGCGGGGCAAGCACATTGCTTGCCCCGCAAAAAATTGTCCGTAATCGTCAGTCGGCGAGGATTAATACGTCCCGGCTTCGACTGGCGCGGCTTCGACCGGCGCCCCGCCTTCCACGGGTGCGACCCCTTCCATTCCCGGCGGGCAGTATCCACCGTAGCCCGAGGCGCCGTAGGGCGACGTGCCGATCCGCTGGTGCATGTTCCAGTGGGGCTGGTCAAACGGCAGGCTGGGGTGAATGCTCTGCTCGCGAATGTGCACGCTGTGGACAGGCTTGGGATAGCTCAGGCCCGGCTGCTGCCGGACGTGGATATTGAAGTGCTCGACCGGCTCTGGAATATGCATGTGCGTGTGATTCTTGACAACGTGCCGTTGCAGGCCGGCCGGAACGCCCAGCGGAATGTGCGGCGGGCCAGGCAGTCCGATCGGCGTGCCGCTCATCGGCATTCCATACAGCGGGGCAGTGACCCCCACGACGTAGTTCGGCGGCAGGCTTGGCATCCCGTATCCATTGGGACCGCAATAGCCGCCGTCGCCAAACGGCATGCCCATGGCAGCGGCAGCGGCGGCGTCAGGCCCAATCATTCCGCCTTCGGCCCCGGCCAACTCGATATCCTTGTTGCCCAGCCGGATCACGGCCAGGATCGCGCCGCGGCGATCGGCTTCGACGATCGGGTCGATGCCCGGATCGAGCCGCGTGCTCACCAGCGTGTCTACGCCGGCTAGCGCCAGGTCCTGGAATTCCGGATCGGGCAGGTAAATCACCTTGGTCACGAAGTTGCCGGTGAGGACCTGGTCGAAGTCCTCCTCAGTGAACTGGATGGGAATCGCATTGTGGGCCAGGAAGGCTTCGCTGCGCGGCGTGGTGGGTCCGATTTCCAGCGTGGGATACAGCTCAACGCCCGCCTTGTCGGGGCCGGGGATATCCGTGAGCTTCAAACGATAGATGCCGTCCTGCGGGAAGTTCTGCCGCGCTGGGACGACCAGAGGCGTCGAGTCAAACAGGCCCGGACCGCCAACGTCCCAGCGGACCTGCATCCCTTCTGGCTTGGCAAACAATACCTGCACCGTGGGCATGGTGATGGGAATCATCGCCGGTGGCAGGGCAGGGGGCAGGACGCCAGGTCCTGGTCCGCCGACGCCCGGTCCGGGCTCGAGGATGCGCTGCGCCGGAGGCAGGTTGTGTGCATAAGGGAACGCACACCCCAGCGCCGTGAAGGCCACGGCCACCAAAAAAGTCCACAGCGACGAGCGGAGTTTCATGTTGTCCCCCCTGACACGGGCCTTGCGTGCCGGTGGCTGCCGGCGTTTGCAGGCGTGCTTCCTTGCAGGTTGTTGGTGCTAGCTGGATAGACTGGGCTGCGGCACTGGCGCCCGCCGATTCCAGACAGGTCCGGAAATGGCAGTGCTGCCGCGGTCGGTCTCTGGGTCGTGCGTTCTGGCGTGGACCGCGCTCCAGGCAAGGCCGTATGATGTCGCCGCGATTGGATCAACGGCGGCAGCATGCCAGCGGAAGGCGATACCTTCCGCGCGGCAGCGGGCTTGCATCGGTCCCTGTGGGTAATGTTCGGTCTGGCATCTCGGGATTCTTTGGCAAATTCGGCATGACCGGACCAGGGACTAAAGCTTACGCAAGCAATTCGACCGAAGCGGGGGGAACGGTGGCATCCCAGAATAAGATGTCTGTCGCCTTTCGCACTGCGGCGTCGCGGCGCGATCCGGCGACATGCAGCCGGGCCGCGGCACTGGTGCTGGCATGGTCAGCGTGCCTCTGGCCGCTAGCTGCGCAAGGCCAGACGTATCGCGAGCGGATCGGCCAGACCAAGCCAGCGCCCGCGGAACGACTGCCGCCGCGGGTGGCGACGCGGCCCGCCGCTGCGGACGCGAAACTTGAGCAGGGCAGGGGAGGGGACTCGGTTCAAGACAGGGGCAATCGATCGGACGATGTCACCAGCGGCCAGGACCTCGTGGCCGAGGCTGCCCGGAATGTGTTTGAGATTCCGTCGCTGCACGCGCGGCTGCGAATGCGGTTCTCATCGCAGGGGAGCCAGGTTGTCGCCGTGGGAGACTACGTCCAACTGGGGGCGGGCGCGCAAAAGCTGCTGCGGCTCGATTTGAAAATTCCCATTGGCAGCAAGATCGGCACGATGCAGGAAATCCGCGGTCGGGATTACCTGTGGATCATCCGCGACCTGCCCCCCGATCCGCCGCAACTGGAGCGAGTTGGCCTCCGCAAGGCACGCATCGAGATCGCCAAGGCGGAGGAATCCGACCGGATGGCGCCGCTGGACGGGTGGATCCTGCTGGGCGGATTGTCGAGGTTGCTGGTCAGTCTCGACAAGAACTTCGAGTTCGAGAAGCCCCGGCGGGCCACACTTTCCGGCGTGCCGGTGCTGCTGGTCCGCGGCCGCTGGAAGCCCGCATCCCTTGCACGGCTCGCGGGCGGAAAGGAGCGGACCGAAGTGCCCGCGCAATTGCCGCAGGAAGTGGAGCTGGCGCTAGCTGAGCCGGGAGCGGACCCGCCGCTGTTTCCTTATCGCATCGAATTCTTGCGGCACAGCGACGAGGGTCACGAGCAACGCGGCGGCCGCGGAACGCCGCTGACCGTCATCGAGTTCTTCGAAGTCCGCCGGCCCAAAAACCTCGAGCCGCAGCAGTTCGAGTTCGATCCTGAGGAACGGGAATCGGACGACGTGACGATCTCGTACTTGCGGAAGCTGGGGATCATTCCCGCGAAGTCACCGTAGCGCCGCGGTTTGCCCGTTCGGTCGCCAGTTCAGCCACTTTCGCGCGGCAACGAGCTGTGCCGCGACACGCACCGCTTCGATCATGCTCGAACAGTCCGCCTTACGTTGCCACGCGACGTCGAATGCCGTCCCATGAGCCACGCTGGTGCGGATGATCGGCAGACCCAGCGAGATGTTGACCGCGCGGTGCATGCCCAAGAGCTTGAGCGCGATGTGCCCCTGGTCGTGATACATGGCCACGACGGCATCGAATTCGCCGGCGGCGGCGCGAACCATGAGCGTGTCGCAGGGGAGAGGACCGGTCAGATCGAGCCCTTGCGCGCGGCCGGCTTCCACGGCGGGGACGATGATCCGGCACTCTTCGTCACCGAAGATGCCTTCCTCGCCGGCATGTGGATTGAGAGCCGCAACGCCAATGCGGGGAACGTAGGACAGGTTTTCAACCTGTCCAGATACAGTCAAGGACAGGTTGGAAACCTGTCCTACGAGAGCGCGCATCACCGTCTCCGCCAGGCGGCAACTAGCCAAGATCCGCTCTTGGGTCAGATGTGCAAACACGTCTTTTAGCGCCATGTGCAGCGTCACGTGCGCTACGCCCAGTCCGGCGCGCCCCTTGATCATTTCGCCCGGCGCGAGGTAGAGCATCATGGCCACCTCGCTGGCCGGAACACCGCAGAAGTCGGCCAGCATTTCCGTGTGACCGGGATAATGGTGCCCGGCCGCGTGGAGCGCCGCCTTGTGGAGGGGCGCCGTCACGATCGCGTCCACCTTTCCGGAAATCGCCAGCTCCGCAGCGACTTTCAGCGCGTCGAATGCCGCCTGGCCGCCGCGCGGATCGACTTTCGCTGGCGGTATCACGCTCACATTGTCAGCCGTTGCCTTCAAGCACGGCATCACGTCGGTTGAAGCACGGAGTTCGTCAACTGACGCGACTTCCGCCACAACCAGGCGTCGATCGTTGAGCATTGCCGCGGCCGACAACATCACGTCCGGGTGTCCGATGACGACCGGCCGGCACGAAGCGAGCAGGGCAGGGGAGCGCCACGCCTTGGCAATGATTTCCGGACCGATGCCGGCGGGGTCTCCCATCGTGATGGCAACAAGCGGCAGTGGCATGAGCCCATTCTAGTGCGGAAAGCGGCGCAGGGAGCGAGTTGTGCCAGCTCGCATCTGCCCCCTGGGCACTGGTGGCAGCGGGAAATAGATTGAAAGTCTGGCCGATTTTGACCCACCCTTTGCCGCCGCTCGCTCCCTTGGCACGCATTTTTTTCGTACTGGCTGTCTTGTCGCTGGCGATGCTGGCCGCCAATTTTATCGTCGGCCTGTGGATCGGGGATTTCAATACGCCGGCGCAGCAGTATCGCGAGGCATTTCGCCGCTACGAAGACCTGCGCCGCAGCCGCCATGCGTCCCCTGGCGAAGTCGCCCAGGCCAGGCAAGACGTTCAGGACGCCGAGGCCCGAATTGCCGCGCCGCGCGATCGCAAGACAATCCACTTCTATCTGGGCGTTGCTTCCTCCCTGCTGGCCATGCTGGTCAGCAGCATCACCATCACTTACTTCGTGGGCACCTGCCGCTGGTGCCGTGAAGTCGTCGAGACCTATCAACTGCCATCCGAGTTCGCCGAGCGCAGCGCAGCGCTCAAGCGGCGGACGTTCCCGTGGGCCGTGCTGGCTATGCTAATGATCATCGGCATTGCGGCACTCGGGGGGCTGTCGGACCCGTCCACTCCCGTGAGCCAGCAGAATCCCGGGCTGCCGGCCGCCATGGTGATGTGGCACTACGCCGCGGCAATCGTCGGCCTGGTGCTCGTCGCCTGGTCCTTCTGGGTGCAACAGACGCGGATCGCCGAGCACTATGTCGTCATTCAGCAGATTCTCGACGAGGTACACCGCGTGCGCAAGGAACGGGGGCTGGCGACCGAGGACAACTTGGAGGCCGCATGAAAGGTGTGCTCCACGGTTCGGCGCGGGTCTCCCGCCAGGCTCGAGTTGGGGAGACCTGCGGTCACCATGGTGGGCGGGGTCAGGAGACCCTCGCCCAACATCTGGGTCAGGAGACCCTCGCCCAACGGGAAGGCGCCGCATGAAAGCTGTGCTTCAGCGCGTCAAGCGCGCCAGCGTCACGGTCGAAGGGCAAATCGTTGGCCAGATCGGCCAGGGAATTCTGATCTTGCTGGGGGTCGAGCAAGGAGACAGCGAAGCCGACGCGCGGCAACTTGCAGATAAGACGGTCGATTTGCGGATATTTGACGACCCGCAAGGGAAGATGAACCTGTCGCTGGCCGACGTGCATGGGTCCCTGCTGGTAGTCAGCCAGTTCACCCTGCTGGGGGATTGCCGCAAAGGTCGGCGGCCGAGCTTCATTCACGCTGCGCCGCCAGAGCTGGCGGAAAAACTCTACGAGACCTTTGTTGCCGCCGCCGGTGTCCGCGGCATACCAGTGGCTACTGGCAAATTCCGCGCGATGATGGACGTGGAACTGGTCAACGACGGGCCGGTGACGCTGATTTTAGAAAGCCGATCGTAGGACAGGTTTCCAACCGGTCCAAAACAGGCACTATTGCCTAAGGACAGGTTGGAAACCTGTCCTACGTCACCGATTCACCGTCTCGCTGCTCTCCAGCCCCGCCAGCCGCAGCGCCTTGTGGATCACGTCCTGCGCCGTCTGATCGCCAAACTTGTTCTCCAATCCATACTGCTCGCGCAGCATCGGATCGCCGACGGCCAGAAATGCGACGATCGCCAGCTTCGCGTAAACCGAGAAGTTGGCCCAGCGGTCCCTGCCCCAGAATTTGAGCGCCGTGCCCAGAGAGCGCTTGATATTCAGCCGGCCGCTGCGGAGGCTGAAGCTCCACAGCTCGTCGAGCACCAGATGGGACATAAAGCCGAGCATCACGGCAGCCGACTTGAACATGCGAATGCCGAGGTCCTGGCTGGCGACAATTAAAAACGTCAATAGCCCGCAGACCAGGCAGGCGGGTATGCTGTGCCACATGCCGCGGTGCACGGTATAGCGTTTGAAAAGTTCCGCGACGCCGAAACGCACCACCACGTAAATGCCGCAGGCCGCCAGGGTCATCGTCTCGGGGGACCAGCCGAAATCGCGGAACCGCTCGAGCATCAGCATCGGGATCACGGCGGCCGCGAAACCGGTCATCTCCTGAACAGGGCGGCCGGAGTCGCTGTCGAGATCGGGGAGCATGCCCGACACGCTGCACAGGCCGCCGGCCAGGATGCAGGTCTCCGCCGGCAGTTGCCAGTAAAAGTAGCCGGCCGCGCCGAATCCAATTCCCAGCACAGTGCTCGTCGTGAGATGCGTCTTGTAGTCAGCCATGACTGTCCATGTCCTTAGCCGGAGGACAACGTCCTCCGGAAAACGGCCCGCGCTGGGGAGATCGTTGATCTCCGGCTAAGGTCAGATTTCGCGGCGAACTCTATCGCCTGCTTGCGCCCCTTCCAAGACCAAACCGGCTGATCTTCGCCGGCGTGCATCCAGCCGCTATACTTCCGCGCGGTTGACGCCAAAGAGTGCTAGCGAGGGAGAGCCAGAGATGCTTCAGGGATATGACCTGTTCATGCTGATCGTGCTGGCGGCCGCCATCGCCTGGGGGGCGTGGAAGGGGTTTGCCTGGCAAGTGGCGTCGCTGACGTCGATCGTTCTGAGTTATTTCGTGGCCCTCAACTTCCGCCAGCCGGTGGCGGCCATTCTCTCCCGCTCGGTCGAAGTCAAGCCGCCGCTGGACGTCTTCCTGGCGATGCTGATCCTGTTTCTGGGAACGTCGCTGGTCGTCTGGATCGTGTTCAATCTGGTCTCGGAGATCATCGACAAGTTCAAGCTCAAGGAATTTGACCACCAGGTCGGCGCGCTGTTCGGCCTGGGGAAGGGGGTGCTGCTGTGCGTAATCGTCACATTGTTCGTCGTGACGCTGGCCGGCGATCCACAAAGACAAGCCGTGTTCCAGTCGCGCTCGGGCTACTACATCGCCCGGCTGCTGGACAAGGCGGACGCGGTGATGCCCGGCGAGCTGCAACAGGTGATCGACCCGTTCGTGAAAAAACTCGAAGACGGAGTACAGCCCCCGCGCGGCGACTGGACGGAGCCGCCAGCGGCATCGGGACCCGCGCCATGGGGACTGTCCGCCGGTCGTGAGCCTGGCGCCGAAGATGACGAACGTATCGACGAGAGATCCCTGATCTCCCCACAGATGGCTACGCCGGACGGCAGCCCGCCGCTGCGCCCGCTGCCGAGCGACCGCTGGCGGCGGTAAGCAATCTGCCCCTGACGGCTCGTCTGATTCACTCTTAGCCGGAGGTCAACGACCTCCGGGATTGGCGCCGAACTTTGGAGGACGTTGTCCTCGGGCTGAGAATAATTGTGGCGGCTGCCCAGTGGATTCTGTCAGGGAAAATCGACGCCGGATTCCGGAGGCTGTTAGCCTCCGGCTAGAAGCTGCTATTTTCCCGGCAAAAACCAGGCCCCTAACCGAACATAAGAAACATTATCAGACGTTGGGGAGAGGTCTTCTTACGGTCCAATGCGACGGCGTCGAATGAAGCCAGCTCGTCCAGAACCACGAACGGTTTAAATTCCACTCTACGGGCGGCCGTTGCCCGTTTCCGCGCCAGCACGTTCCGTCGGCGGATCGTCCAGAAACACGCCCATCCGGCGAAATTTCTCGTACCGCTGCTGGACCAGGTCATCGGCCGCCAGCGCCGACAGCTCGCGGAGCGTCCGCAGCAGGTATTGCTTGACCCGAAATGCGGTCTGGTGATGGTCCCGGTGCGCGCCCCCCAGCGGTTCGTCGATCACGTCATCCACCACGCCCAGTCGCAGCAGATCGGCCGAGGTGAATTTGAGCGCCTTGGCGGCCCGCTCGGCGTACTGGTGGCTTTTCCACAGAATGCCGGCGCAGCCCTCAGGGCTGATCACCGAGTAGTAGGAATATTGGAGAATCGCCACCCGATCGCCAACGCCTATTCCCAGGGCCCCGCCGCTGCCTCCTTCGCCGATTATGACGCAAATCACAGGCGTCCTGAGCCGGCTCATCTCGTACATGTTTTCGGCAATCGCTTGCGACTGGCCCCGTTCTTCGGCGCCAATGCCGGGATACGCTCCGGGCGTGTCGATCAGGCAGACGACCGGCAGACCGTACTTTTCCGCCAGCTTCATTTTGAGGATCGCCTTGCGGTAACCCTCGGGATGCGCGCAGCCGAAATAGCAAGCCTGGCGCTCTTTGAGCGTGCGTCCCTTTTGATGTCCCACCACGAGGACCTTGTACTGATCCAGGCGTGCAAAGCCGGTGAGGATCGCCCGATCGTCGCCAAACCGGCGATCGCCGTGCAATTCGACAAACTCATCGAATACCAGAGAAAGGTAATCGGTGGTGTAGGGGCGGTCCTTGTGCCGAGCCACCTGGACGATCTGCCACGGCGACAGGCCGGCGTAGATCTGGCGGGTGACGTCCGCCAGTGCGCGCTTGAGCCGCCGCAGCTCCTCTTCCTCTTCGGCCGACCGCTGGGTGAGATGCTCGAGCGCGCGGCGGCGCGCTTCCAGGTCCAGGATTGGCTGCTCGAAGTCGAGACCAGGCGTGGCGGCAACTGTGGACATGGACAGGGATCGGGAGTCAGGAATCAGAAGTCAGTGGTCGCAGCCCGGCGGCTCATCCTTTTTTCCCGGACGGGTTTTTGAACAGGTCCTCGACACTCGCGGTGACTTCGCCCGAATGGATGATTTTGGATGCCGGCGGTTTGGGATTGATCTTGAACACGCGCAGCGCGCGAAACTCCATCAGGAAGTCGTACATTGACCGGTGGCGGTCGTCGCGGCGTTTGGCCATTGCCCGCCGGACCAGGTTGGCCAGCTCCGGCGTCACGTTGTCGTTTGCAGCAATGAGCGAAGGGATCGGCGCGGTCAAATGCCGGCTCAGCAGTTCGTCAGCGGTCGAGCCCGTGAACGGCGGCTTTCCTGTGAGCAGCTCAACGACGACGCAGCCAAAGCTGTAGACGTCGGACCGTTCATCAAGGGACTTGCCACGGATTTGTTCGGGGGACATGTAGCTCCGCGTCCCTTGCACTTTGCCGCCGCCAAAACTGAACAGCGCCGATAGTCCTCTTTTGATGCGGCGCGAAATGGCGAAATCGATGAGCTTGACCACGCCGTCTTCATTGACGAGAAAATTGTCCGGCTTCACGTCGCAGTGGACCCAGCCCTCGCCGTGCATGTAAAACAGCGCTTCCGCCGCCTGCTCGATGATCTTGGGCACCAGGTAAGCGAGCGACTGATGTCCCTGCCTCAGCAGCAGCTTGAGGTTGGGGTATTCGAACAACTCCAGCACGAGGTACGGCGTGGACGCTTCGCGGTTGTACTCGTGAAGCTTGATGATGTTGGCGTGCTTGAGCTTGCCGCCGACGTCCCACTCGTTTCGCAGCGCGGCCAGCTCGCTGCGGTTCTTGCGCAGGTCCTCGCGCAGCACCTTGAGGGCATAGTGCGTCGCTTCGTCGGTCTTGGCCGCCTCCCACACCTGGCAGGTGTTGCCGACGCGAATCAGCCGCACCAGCCGGTAGGGTCCAAGGAAGTCGCGGGCTCTCGTCACGGTTCGTTGTCGAGTCCTGGAGGACTGCGCCCCAAGGGAATGATCTCAATCTGGGTTTAGTCTAGACCACCTGAGCGGCCGGAAAAAGGCCAACGTTTCAGCCACTTGTTTCCTGCTGAGCCAGCAATTCGAGATAAAGCTGGCGGATCCGGCGCGTCATCGTCTCATGACGGAACTGGTCGGCAAACCGCCGCCGGCCTTCGTCGCCCAGTCGCCGCCGCAATTCGGCCTGTTCGCTGAGACGGATCAGTGGCTGACACAGATCCTCAGAGTGCCGCGGGCGGACCAGAAAGCCGGTTTCGCCCTCGATGCACACCTCGCGCGCGCCGTCCACGTCGTAGCTCACGACCGGTTTGCCGGCTATCAGCGCCTGCGGCAGCGCGCGGGCCAGCCCTTCCCGCAGGCTGGCGTGAACCAGAATGTCCATGGCGCCAATCAGCGCGGGAATCCGCGCCGGCGGCACGAGGCCCGTGAAGCGAAACAGTTCGTGCATGCCGGCGTCGTCGATCTGTTTCTGGAACTGCTCGCGGAGAATGCCGTCGCCGACGAACAGGTACCGGACGCTGGGGCAGCGATCGCGGATATGGGCGGCGGCGGCAATCACGTCCTCATGTCCCTTGAGGTGAAATAGCCGGGCGATCTTGCCGACGACAATGTGCTGCGGCTCAAAGCCCAGTTCGCGGCGGATTTCGTCGCGCGTGTCGTCCGTATGTAAAAAGGGCTCGACCTCCATGCCGCTGTAGATGGTTGTGAACTTCTCGCGCGGGGCGATCTTGGCGCTAACCATCAAGTCGGTCATCGCATCGGCGACGCTGATCAGGCGGTGGCAGCGTGCGGCGGCATATCGCTCGCACGCCTGGTAGAATTTTCGCACGGGCCAGCGGTCGTAAGCGCCGAACGGCGCGCCGTGAATTGTGTGTACGATTGCCGGCACTTTCAGCGACCAGGCGGCCAGCCGGCCGAGGATGCCGGCCTTGGCGCTGTGGGTGTGGACGACGTCGGGCTTGAAATCGCGGAGAACTCGCTTGATTTCGCCGTAGGCTTGCCAGTCGCGTATTGGATGAATGGCCCGCCGCAGCGAATCGACCATGGCCAGCGGCACCTCCCCTCCCCTCCCCTGCTCTAGCAGGTCCCCTTCCGGACCCAGTGCCGGCCCGGTGACCAGCAGCACCTCATCGCCGTATTCGCGAATCAAATCCTGGCAATTGAGCAGCGTGTTTTCCTGCGCCCCGCCGACGATCATGCGGGTGATGACGTGGGCGATGCGCATGTTCGATTGCGGATTGCAGATAGCGGATTGCGGATTTAGGGCGCAGCCACGTCGCGAGTTTTATTTTACTCAACGCCGCAATCTTCGTCGTTCTCAATCCGCAATCCGCTATCTGCAATCCGCAATTCCCCGTACTCCACTCCCACCAGGAACAGCCCTTGTGCCGGCGCGGTCATCCCCGCGGCCTGGCGGTCCTTCCTGGCCAGGGCTTCGGCGGCAAACATCACCGGCTGCTTACCCTTTCCGACGGCCACGAGCGTTCCGGCGATGTTGCGGACCATGTTATAGAGAAATCCGTCCGCTTCCACCTCGATCACGACCCGGTCGGTCAACTCCGCCTGCCGCCGCTCCACGACGAGGTCATGGATCGTCCGCACGGTTGTGAGCCGTTGCGAGCCGCTGGTCTCGTAACTGGCGAAGTCGTGCGTGCCGACCAGCGGGCGAGCTGCATCGCGCATCGCCTCCACATCGAGCCGCTGGTAGACATGCCAGACGTACTTGCGGTCGAACAAATCCGGCAGCCGACCGTCCTGCACGACGTAGCGATACCGCTTGCGGATCGCCTCCCGCTGCGCGTGAAAACGCGGCGGCGCTTCGGCCACGTCGCAAACCAGCATATCCTCAGGCAGCTCGGCATTCAGGGCCTTGGCCAGTGCGGCCGGCGACAGGTACGTCTCCGAATCGAAACTCACGACCTGCCCCAGCGCGTGGACGCCGGCATCGGTTCGCCCGCTGGCGACGCAGTTGATTTCCTCCTGGGTGACCCGCTTCAGCGTCTCCTGAAGCTCGCCCTGAATAGTCCGCTGCTTGGGCTGCCATTGCCAGCCGGCGAAATCGGTGCCGTCGTAGGCGAGGGTGAGTTTGAAGGTCCGCATAGGGCGCGATGCGTCTGCAGTTACTCGGGCATCACGAACTGTTGCCCTGGCCCGCGCACGTGGAGCACACGGACCTGGGAATTCGCGATGACAACAAGATTCGGTAGCGCCGCCCGGATCGCGTCTTGAACAGGCACTGCCGAATCGCTTCAGCGAAGAACTGTCGCTCGGGTGCGGAGCTAAACCGCTCGGCTTCATCCTCCAGTCGATCAAGCGCACCTTCGAATGCTTTGTACCAGCTTCGCGCGCCTGCTGGCGAACGTTTGGCTAGCCAGTCGAAGATCGTCTGAACGTCTTCCTCAGCCTGTCGTAGAACGACGACCTGATACTTCATGAACTATGCCAGGCCGTTGCGCTTGCGAAACGCTTTGTCGAATGCCTTGCGGGAACGCATTCGCCCGGCCTTCATATCGACCAGTCCACGGCGAATTCCTTCAATCGCTTCCCTGCGTTCAATGAGGGCTTTGACCCCTTCCTGGACGACCTCATCCTCGCTCTTGTATTTGCCGCGTTTCAATTCCTCAGCGATCAGTTTGGTCGTCTTGGGGGAAAGCTTCCGAATGGACATATTTTGCCTCACGTGCGAAGTGACACCGCTATCGTATCCTGAATGTAGGCATACATGAACTGGTCGATCACCTGCCCGCCTTTGATCGCACTCTTGTGCAGCCGTCCTTCGCACACGTAGCCCGCCTTTTCGAGGACGCGGCATGATGCGGAATTATTGGCAAATGGCAGGGCATAGATTCGCGTGAGCTGGAACTCCTTCAGGCTCCACTGTGTCACTGCCATAAGCACCTCAGTCATGATGCCGCGGCCCCAGAACGGCTCGCCGAGCCAGTAGCCGATCTCGGCACTGATCCGTTCGACGTCGTCGCGGGGCATGATGCCGATGGTGCCGACGGCCTCGCCGGCGACGTCGATCGCCCAGACCGTCGGCGGCGATTGCGATCGCACATGTTCGATGAACGAGACGGCATCGCGGAGCGTGTACGGATGCGGAAACCGGTCGCGAAGGTTGAGCCAGATCTGGCGGTTGTTGGCGTAGCGGGCAAGCGATGCGGCATCGGCGGCAATCAGATCGCGGACGCAGCAGCTCGGAAGCTCCAGTCTCACGGCTGCTCCAGCAGAATCCTCAACATCCTCCGCAGCGGTTCCGCCGCGCCCCAAAGAAGCTGATCGCCAACGGTGAAGGCGGCGAGATATTGGCCGCGAGCCGACTTGTCGAGGTCAAGCTTTCGGAGCCGGCCGACGGGGACGGCAAGCGTTCCGGTGACGGCGGCCGGCGTCAGCTCGAGAATGCTCCGCTCGCGTTCGTTGGGAACT
>DASRJP010000333.1:0-19632 GCA_035649415.1 Pirellulaceae bacterium
ACATTTGCCGGGCAGCGGCGTGGCGATGGTAACCGGGCCTTTCAAGGCCCGGTTTCGTGGAGCGAGATTTCGCTCCCGTCGCGCGGGCGCCGATTGATTGCCGCCATTGGGGTGCGGGGCCTCCGGGCGTCGCTCCACGACGCGGGGGGCGCGCGGGGTACCCTCCGTCCGTGGGTTGAAACCCACGGCTACCTTCTGTCTGCCGCTCCGCGGCGAAGGCACATGTCGCAGCGAGGACATTTGCCGCGGAGCGGCGTGGCGATGGTAGCCGGGCCTTTCAAGGCCCGGTATCGTGGAGCGAAATTTCGCTCCCGTCGCGGAGCGACGATTGAGGACCGCCGCGTGAAGTAACGTTCCCATGGCCAACACCTACACGTCGCTCCATTACCATTTCACGTTCAGCACGAAGAATCGTCACCCTTGGATCGTGCCGGGGATCGAGGAACGAGTTTGGGCTTATCTCGGCGGGATTGCGCGAAAGAACAAGCTCAAGCCAATCAAGATCGGCGGCATCGAGGACCACATTCATCTGCTTCTCGGCGCGCCGCCGACCATTGCGCCGGCGAAAATCGCGCAGCTCTTCAAAGGCGGGTCGTCGGCCTGGATTCACGAAGAGTTCCCAGAACTGGCGGCATTCGCCTGGCAGGACGGCTACGGGGCATTCACGGTCAGCAAATCCGCGGCGCCCGACGTATCCGCATATATCGAGAATCAGCGCGAGCATCACCGGACGCGAACCTATCAGGAGGAATACCGCGCGCTGCTCGATCGCCACGGCATTGAATACGACGAGCGGTATCTTTGGGATTGAGTGCGCACGAAGCGGTTGCCGATTGTGTTCGAGCGTCGCTCCGCGACGCGGATACGCGCGGGGGCGACCGCGGTCCGTGGGTTAAAACCCACGGCTACCATCAGGCCGCCGCTCCGCGGCTGGGACATCCCGCGCTGCATGCCGCAGGTGGGGCAGTCGCTTGTATTCCTCGGGAAACGATCGCATCGTGTCGGGCCAGCAGTACGGTTCCAGCTTCACGCCGGCGCGGCGGCGGGCGGTCATGCGGATGTAGGCCAGATATTGGCCGCGGTCGGCCTCGAGCGTGGCAAACTCGCTTTTGTTGTGCGGGTGCGCCTGAAGCTGCCAGTCGAGCCACACCCGCCAGCCCTCCTCCATCGTGTCGGCCAGCTCGATATCGACGATCCCCGTCCGTCCCCAGTGCTGCCGCCACCAGGCAGCCGAGTGGAGCCCCCAGCAATCCTGCGTCCAAAACTGGCGCAGATGCTCCGGAATGCCGCCCGCCGGCAGTTCCTTCACCAGCCCGGCGCCCGCAATGCCAATTTGCCCGCCGACCTTCACGAAGTTGGCCAGGTAGTTGAGAAACAGATCGTCGGTGCCGAAGTACGAATAGCAATCGACGCAAACGATCGCGTCGAAGAACTCGGCGGCAAACGGCAGCGAGTGGGCGTCGCAGTGCAGCGGAAATACGGAATCGCCGAGCTGGGCGTCGTCGATTCGCTGCCGGTTCTCCGTCGCGCCGAACCACAGATCGACGGCCCACACCTGGAGGCCAAACTCCCGCGCCAGGAAGATGCTCGACATGGCCTTGCCGCAGCCCAGATCGAGCACGCGCATGCCGGCCTCTAGCGTCATGGCCTCGGAAAGCCATTCCGTCAGCCAGAGGGCATTGCCCCCTTGGCCGTGGGCACTCATCCAGTCGGGGTGGTAGCGGTTGGACCGCGGAAAGCGGTCGTGGATCAGCCGCGGGTCGGCGGGGGGTTGGCTGTTCATGGCGAGCAGGAGCGGATTGGGCAGCAGCAGGTTCGGCGCGAGGGGAGATTCTTAACAAGGGAGGCTTGTCTTCCGAAGTCCAATATGGCCCTAGTTGCGTGCGCGAATTGGGGCTTTGCGGCGGCGTCAATTTCGGCAAGGAAAGGGCCGCACCACCGTCGTGGACTAGCGTAGAATGAGAAAGTAGGCTAAAAGTCGGCTCGTTTCCGAGGAGCCAGAACCATGAAGATCTCCCACGAGACCAAGCGTGCCAAGAAGATCGTCGTGGAATTGGTTCGCCAGGCTGGAGGCGAGTTCCAGAATAAGACCAATCTGTTCAAGGCGTTTTGGAAAGCCCACCTGGCGTACGCTGCCAAAAACCCCGGCTATCTATCGAACTGGCCCATTGTCCGCATGCCAAGTGGTCCTGGCATCGATCATTTTGACCAACTCTTGGCCGAAATGCTCGCCGACGGGTGGCTGACCATTGGCGAGGCGCAAGTGGGCCCTTATCGAGCCATGGTGTTTACTCTCGGGCAGTGCTGCCCGCCTCCATCGCTGCCTCACGAAGCCGTGGAAGCCATTCGCGAGGGCATCGCGGCAGTTGACGGCAAATCCGCGGCGACGGTCAGCGACGAATCGCATCAGCAGTCGAGGGTGTGGCGCGAAGCGAAGGACGGCGAGGAACTGGATATATACCTGGACCTCATGAACGACGAGGAACGAAATCGACGGGAAGCAAACCTGGCGATCCTGGCCGACGCTATCGGCTCGTCCTATGCCACCTCGCGAAAGTAAGCGTCCATCCACAGGGCCAGTTGCTTGTCGTCCATGACTGGCAGGCCGACGAGTGCCTTGACGGCCTCAATGTCGCACTTGTCAAGCTGCTTCCTGCCGCAGCTCTCGGCCAGGAAACTCACAAGACCTATCGAGAGCGCTTCCCCGTATTCGGCGGGGACCGTCGCCAGGAATCGGCAGGCGAAGGCCAGCGCCAATTGCCGCGGAGTTTGGCATTCAGGCGCTTCGCCTTCCAAAAACTCGTCGTAGTCGTATTCATCAATGAAGTGACGCAGCGACAATCGCCTGACGCTTCTCAACGTTATTTCGATCGTTCGCTTGAAGTCGAAGAAAAACTGGAGTGGGCGAGGCATAGATCGGTCCTGCGGCGACGCCCAAGGCTACCGACTGTAGCGCCATCTGCCAAGTCACTGCGCTTTTCCCTGGGGTGCCGACCGGTTTCCAAGAGTGTGGTAATCAGCCGCCAGTAGTTCCCTAACGCAATCCGGCATGACTGGCGTCGCTGTCCGAAAATTGACTCCCTGTCCGCCAGCGGGTGTGTTACATTCTGCGTGCTCCATCGTCCCCGCTTCGCACGCTCCGCGGCACCCCCAGGACTCGCTTTATGGACCCAATGCTCACTGCGATGCAAGTGGCGGCACTGGTGGTTTGCGGGATGTGTCATGCGCTGCTGGGCAGCATCAAAGTGCCGCTGGCCCGTCAGCTCAATATTGATGAGGCGCGGGTGGGCGGTTTGGTGAGCGTTTTTGGCTTCACGCTGATCCCCATGGTGCTTGTGTTCGGCTTTCTGGTCGATGTTTTCGGCAAGCAAGTGGTGCTGGCCGGCGGGTTTTCCCTGCTCATCGCCAGCATGATCATGCTGGCGGCGCTGACCTCCTACCGCACGGCGCTGTTGGCGGTGTTGCTGCTGGGGACCGGCTGGTCAGCGCTGGTCAACGTGCTCAACGTGACCACGCCGCCGGCGTTTCTGTCGCCAGAGTACAACAACGAAGTTCATATGCCCTACGCGATGAACCTGGGAGATTTTGTGTTCGGCATGGGGGCGTTCCTGACGCCGATTTTGGTCGCGTTCCTGCTCCAGAAGATCAGCTTGGCGCGAACGTTTCTGGTCCTGGCCGCGTTTGCCGTCGTGCCCGTGCTCCTGGGACTGGGGGTGAAATGGGCGCGGCTGGATTCGCCGTCCACGCAAACGGTTGCCGAGGGCTTGCGCATTCTGCTTTCCGATCCGATCGTGTGGCTCTGCTGCCTGGCGTTCTTCTGTCACGTGCCGATCGAAGCCTCGGTCGCCGCCTGGGCCACAACGCTGATGACTGACAAGAAGGTCAGCGAAGCTCAGGCCTCGACGCTCCTGTCCGTCTTCTGGCTCAGCTTCATGGGCTCGCGCCTGATCACGGCGCTGACATTGCCTCCTGGCGCCGGCCTGATCCTGGTGATCTCGTTGGCTGCCTTGTGCATCGTCTTTACGCTGGGAATCGCCTTTAGCCGCTCCGCCGCGCTGTCGTGCACGATGGTCGTCGCTGCGGGCCTGATCCTGGGGCCAATCTTCCCTACCTTGCTCGCCATTCTGCTCGGCCACGTCGAGAAACCGCTGCACGGCCGCGCCGTCGGCCTGTTCTTTTGCATCGGCGGCATTGGCTGGACTGCCGTTCCGCTCTTAATTGGCTGGTATGCCAAACGGACGAACGTCCAGCGGGCCTTTCTGATCGCCACGGTTTCGGCGACGATGCTGACCGCGCTCTGTACGGCCCTGGGGGTGTACTTGTCGAAATGAATGGGGCCCGACGTGAGCCTTTTCGATGATGCCGAGGTCGCGGTTGACCTGACCTTGGGACCGACCGGAGGAACCGCCATCACGGCCGCCACTGGCAGGGCCAGGTGTCGGTGATCCACTGAAACCCCAGTCGCTCCAAAATCGGGCGGCTGGTCGGCAGAGCATCCACCAGCAGATACCGAGCCCCGGCCGCGATCGCGTCTTGCGCTCTCACGGCGATCAGCGCGCGATAGAATCCCCGGCCACGCCAGGCGGCCAGCGTTCCACCGCCGTAGAGTCCCGCAAAGTGACTGTCCGGATGCGTGTAAAGCCGGCCGACGCTGACCGGTTCATTCCCAGCGTAGGCGATATAGCCGAGGTGCTGCGTCGAACCGGCGCGGAGCGCGCTTGCCAGTTCTTGAGCGATGAAGTCGTCGGGGTATTCGAACACCGCGTCCGTGACCTGGCGGTAATCGTCGATTTGAGCGAGACGCTCGATCCGCACGACCGCACTGGTGTCTACTTGATCCATCCATGCGGCTGGGTCGTTCAAATCGTAAACGAGCACCGCTTCTTGCGGCCCGGTTTCCAGCCCGTGGCGCTCCAGGCGATCGCGCAGGTCGCTCGGTGCGTCGTGGGAATACAGCTTCCATTCAAAACCAACCGACAACCCGCCGTGATGCTCAATTTCTCGGGCGATTGCCGCGTCGGCGGTTTGGGCCGTGAGCGACGAACAGATGATCCAGCGTTGCCTGCCGTCGGTCGATCGCCCCCGCGTAACCGAGGGGAGCATCTCGAGGATCTCCCCGTCCCGCGCCAGACTTCGGCGCTCTTCGTCGAGTCGGTTTAGCACCTCCTGTCGGTCCATGAACCAACTCCCATTAGTTCGATGCCGTTTCCAGCGCGGCACAGCCTCAATCCAATCCAAACCGACGAATGGCGCGGAGTTTCTGGCCGCTGGTCGTGCGTAGCGGAGGGCAATGGCGGCAGGCGACGGCACACGGAGTGTGCCTGCTACCTATTACGCCACACCGTGCTTCTTGAACCACTCCGTCAGCCGCTTCCAGCCGTCCTGGGCTTCCTTCTCGCGGTAGCTCGGCCGGTAGTCGGCGTGGAAGCCGTGGGGCGTGTCGGGATAGAGGACGATTTCGCACGGCTTCTTGGCGTCGGCCAGGGCCTTCTTCATCTTTTCCACCGACTCGACAGGGATTCCCGTGTCCGCTCCGCCGTAAAGTCCCAGCACTGGCGCTTTGAGGTCGGCGACGAGATCGAGCGGATGCTTGGGCGTCAGGTCGGTGGCCGGGCTCGTCAGCCGGCCGTACCAGGCGACGCCCGCCTTGAGGTCTGGATTGTGGGCCGCGTATAGCCAGACGATTCGCCCGCCCCAGCAGAAGCCGGTGACGCCGAGCTTCGCTGTGTCTCCTTTGTTCTTCTTAGCCCAGGCGACTGCGGCGTCCAGGTCGCTCATCACCTGCGCGTCAGGGACCTTGGCGACGATTTTGAGAATCTCCTGAAAATTCTCGAGGCCCGACACGTCCCCCTGTCGGGCGTACATTTCCGGCGCGACCGCCAGGTAACCCAGTTTGCCGAAACGGCGACAGATGTCCTTGATATGTTCGTGCACGCCGAAGATTTCCTGCACGACCAGTACGGTCGGGAACGATTCCCCCTTGGCCGGCATCGCCCTGTACGCGGGAATCTCGCCGTCCTTGACGGGGATTTTCACTTCCCCCGCAGTGAGACCTTCGCTGTCGGTGGTGATCGTCGCGGCACTCACCGGCTGCACGGCGAGAGCAAACCCGGAAGCGAGCGTCGTGCAAACGAATCCACGGCGCGTCCAGTCAGTCTTGGGGAGCAGGCTGATCAGTTCGGGATGCATCGTGAGATCCTTGTTGATGGAGGAATTGCAGGGTCCCGAAGCACCAAATCTCAAGCACCAACCGTCAAACCAAACACCGGCGTGTCTGCCCCAGTCGCGTCCCGTTATGATAGGCCGCAACTCCTCCGCGGTGCTACTCCCATGAAAATCAGTTGCCTCATCAGCCTGATCCTCTATGCGGCATTCGTCTACGGCTATTACCAGTGGCTAGGACAGTCGTTTGAAGGCACAGAATTGTGGGTCGCGTCATTCATCGTGGCGCTGATTGCCGCCGGCGGCGTCGGGGCGCTGTGCAACTCCTATCTCGCGTGGCGGGACGCGTCCGTGCTCAGCGACGCCATCGTCGACATGCCGCGGCGCGACGGCAAGCGGACGGCGGCGGCCGGCCGCCTGGAGCCGCTGGGGCAGCCGCTGACTGCGCCGTTGTCTGGCAAGCCGTGCGTGCTGTACGAGTATGAAATCTCCCGGGAAGTGACCCGCACCAAGCAGGGAGGTGGAAGCGAGACCAGCAAGTCGGTCGATTTCGCCGGCATCGGCAAGACGGAATGCGTTATTCAATCGACGTCGTCCCGGCTGCGGCTGATGGGGTTTCCGGATCTCGAGCCGATCGCCGATGAGAATCTTCAGGATCAGGCCGACGTGGAGCGGGCGCGGCAATACGTCCAGTTCACCGCCTGGGAAGATGCCAGCGGCTTTGGGATTTTTCACGGCGTCAAGGACATGTTCAGCGCGCTGACCGGCAGCGAGGAATCGCTGCGCAAGGATTGGCGGATGATTTCCGTGAAAGAATGTGCCTGGCTCCAGGCCACTTCCCAGCCCGCAGCAGCGACGCCGCCAGCCGGAACTGCCCCGGTGGCGGCCGAAGACGTGCCGGCCCATGAGCCAACGCCACAATCCGACGATTGGCAGCGCAGCCAGCAAGACCAACTCGAGGACGAGCACGATGCCGACGAGGAGGAATTCGACGACGAGGATTTGCACGATGACGAGGATGAGGAACTTCAGCCCGCCTGGCACGACGGCAGCGGCTACCATCCGCAACTTGTCGAGAAGCGGATCGAGCCGGGGCAACAGGTAGTGGTTATCGGCCGCTATGACGAAGTGCGGCAGGGGCTGGTCAGCGGCGGGACGCAGACGATCAAGATTTATCTCGAAGACCTCCAGTCGGTGGCTCGCAAGCTCGCTAGCGCCAAGTGGGGCTACCTGCTCGGCGGGATCATCACGCTGGTGCTCGTCAACGTCGGTGTGTGGGGAGCGCAGCAGCTTTACCGCAATAGCGATGACACGCAGCGCAAGTGGCGGGAGACCCTCGCCAAGGCGGCACGCGAGGGGGATGTGCCGGCCATCGAGAAGCTGCTCAAGCGGGGAGTCAAACTAAATAGCGTCCGCGCCCCCGGAGACAAGCCGCTGCTGTTTGAGGTCCAGGACCCGGCAATCGCGAAACTGCTCATCGAGCGCGGCGCGGACGTGAATGCGGCTGATGGCGAAGGCACGACGCCGCTGATGCAGGCGGTGCGGAACAAGAACGCGGAGCTGGTGAAGGTGCTGATCGACGCCAAGGCCAATCTCGACGCGCGGAACATGAATTACGGCACGACGGCACTGATGGATGCCGAGGGAGGCAGTAACGAGGAGTGCGCCGAGCTGCTGCGCAAGGCCGGCGCCAAGGACAATCGGGTGACGGCCGAAACCGGCCAACCGATCGACGAGACGCACGAGGCGTTTGCTGTTTGCCGCGAATATCTGGCGGCCGTGTTTGCCTCCGATCCGGCGAAACTGCGGGAGCTATGGACGCGCGAGCGGCCGGCGCGGTTCGACGACGTCGATTGGCAGGTGTGGCAGGAATCGAGGCCCAAGGAGCCGCGGCTGGTCGAGGGCTTTGTCGGCGGCGACGACGCGACGCTGACAGTAACCGGCCCGGCCCCCATCGGCGCGGACCGCACCTGGTCGTACCAGCTTCACCGCGAAGATGGCAAGTGGCGCGTGGCCCGGGAGCGGTGGATTACGGGGAAGTGAACATGTCCGCCGGCAAGAAAACCGTGAAACTCCGCGACCTGGCCACCGCCCGCAGCGGCGACAAGGGGAACCACGCCAATATCGGCGTCGTGGCCCGGGACGCGGCGGCCTACGAGATTCTCAGGAGCCGCCTGACGGCAATCCGCGTGCAGGATTATTTCCAGGAGCTGGGCGTGACGCGCGTCGAGCGTTTCGAGCTGCCCAAAGTGCTGGCGCTTAATTTCGTCCTCTACGATGCCCTGGCCGGCGGCGCCAGCCGCAGCCTGCGGATCGACACGCAGGGGAAACTCTTGGGGACGGCGATCCTGGACCTCACGCTGACCGTGGAAAAAGAATGACAATAGGCAAATGACCAATGTCCAAGCCCCAATGAACAATAGGGCGGCCGTTTGTAGATCGCGCGCCGGCGAATGGTTACGATCTTGTCATTGGTCATTGGGATTTGGTCATTGGTCATTTCTCTCCGCATGTCCCTCTCTCTCGTCACCGGCGCCAGCGGCTTCATCGGCGGGCACCTGGTTGAAGCGCTAGTGAAGCGCGGGGACAAAGTCCGCTGCCTGACGCGAAAAACGTCGCAGCTCGAATTGCTGACCGGGCCGAGGATCGAAGTGATCCACGGCACACTCGACCGCCCTGGGCTGCTGGATGACGCGCTTTACGGGGTGGACGTCGTCTACCATCTGGCCGGCGTGACCTGTGCGCTGACCCGCGAGGATCTCTTCGCTATCAACGAAAGCGGCTGCCGCTGGATCGCCCAGGCCTGCTCGCGCGCGCTACGGCCGCCGCGGCTGATTGTCGTTTCGTCGGTCGCGGCCGCCGGTCCTGCGCCGCGGGGACAGATCCGCGTCGAAGCCGATCCTGAAGAGCCGATCTCGGACTACGGCCGCAGCAAGCTCTCGGGCGAGGCCGCCGCCCGCGACCTGGCCGGCCGCGTGCCCGTGACGATCGTCCGCCCGGGAATCGTGTTTGGCCCGCGGAACCGGGCCATGTTGCCGGTGCTCCTGTCGATCCGCCACCTCAATGTGCACCTCGTTCCTGGTTATCACCAGCCGGCCCTGTCCTACATCTACGTCGGCGACCTGGTGGAAATCCTGCTCCGTGTCGCCGCCCGCGGCCAGCTCGTGCCGCCGCAAGTGGACGGGGAAAAACTTGCCGCCATCGACCGCGGCCGCGGCATTTACTTTGCCGTGGCCTCCGAGTATCCGACGTATGCCGACTTGGGGCGAATCGTGGGGCCGCTATTGCACCGGCCGTTCACGATTGTGCTGCCGTGCCTGGGGCCGGTGCCGTGGATCGTGGCGGGGGCCAGCGAGCTTTTGCAAAAGCTGCGCGGCGTACCCGACGAGCTGAATTACGACAAAATCCGCGAAGCGACCGCCGAGTCTTGGGCCTGCTCAGCCGAAGCGGCCAAGCGGGACCTGGCCTTCGCGCCTCCCAAACCGCTGCCCCAGCGGCTGGCAGAGACGATTGCGTGGTACCAGCGGGAGGGATGGGTGTAAAGTTCAGATGCCGGGGTTAGGGGCTCAGCACTAGCGACCTGCGGAGATTGACCTCCCCTGTCGACGGGCGCGGCGGTATCCTTGGCGGCTCATGGAGGAGGGATGATGCTGCAAGCGTTGTTCCGAGATGCCAAGTGCCGACGCGGCGCCATTTTGCTGGCGCTCATCATGGGCAATCTGCTGGCGGTAGCATCCCTGTGGGGGATGCGCGGCCCATCGGCGACGCTGTACAGCGGCGATTTGGCAGCCATCTTCTTCAGCCACGGCCAGTTCATCCTGCTGGCAGCCTGGTGCGCGTGGGGAACGGGGCGTGCGACCACGCGCTGGCTCTTGACGGTGGCATCACTGGCCGCCGTCACGTTGACGTTCAGCTACTGCGCCGCGCGCTCGCTGGGGCGCTATAGCAATGGCTTTTTCGATCTGGCCGTCTTCGGCGGCATTCTGCTGTCGGGATGGTACGCCTTATTTTTGCCGCTGCGCTGGTTGCTGGGCTGGCGACTGACATTTGAGTACGGAACGAGCGATCAGCCGCGCGGTCAATTCCGTCTAAAGCACTGGCTGGCGTGGACCGCGGCACTGTCGGTTCCTCTGGCGGCGGCGCGTCTTTTGTATCCTGACGAGGGGTTGATTGAGCTCCTCATCGGCTGCCTGCTCGTGGGACTATTCTCTCTTCCCTTTGTTGTCATTCACTTCCGTACTGCTTATTCCGCGCGGCCATGGCTCTGGTCGCTCGTGGCCCTGGTGATTGCGATTCTCGCCGGCGTTGCCGAAGAATCGCTGGTCGTCTATACGATGATGGACGGCGGTGGAGGGTTTCCGTGGAGCTTTCGCTGGATGCAAATCCAACAGTTCTGCGCCCAGAACCTGGGCCTGGCGGCGGGCTTGCTCGGAAACTTGCTGATCCTGCGAATGATCGGGATGCGGTTTGTGACAAGTCGAGGAGTTGTCGTCGCAAGCCGAGGATTGACAACAGGGAACCAGGGACTTGGTACCGAATACAAAGTACCTGCAGCGGTTTCGGCCATCCCCTGACCTCTGACCTCTACCGTCTGGCCGGAATCAACTGCACGCCATCGGCAATCACGTGCCCGTCCGTGTCGTCATTCCGAACGACAACGACCGCTTCTTTGTCGAACTCGAACGTGCCGAGCGAGATGAATGTGCCGTCAATCGGCGGGGCCTTGCGCTGGTTGATGTTTTGCTTCACGCTCTCGCCGCCGCGGGCGTAGACAGTGATCGGAACATCCGTCGCCCGGTTGGGGTTGGCCGTGTACGCCAGGCGGACTTCGTATTTTCCCGGCTTGGGAAGAGGCACGCGGAACGTCACCGCCAACTTCCCCTTCTGTTCGTTGTTGTCGTGCAGATAGCCTTGCCCAAGAAAGCCGGCAATCGACGAACTCTTGGACCATTCGCCGGCTTTTTCCGCTTCGGGATCGTCGATGATGATTCCCGGTAGTTTTTTCGGATCGATGCCGCCGGCGACTTTGGGTCCCGTCCACGCGAGGATCTGACCGTCCGCCTTGAGACGCTCCTGGAGCTTGCCGACGTCGATATCCTGCACCGCCGCGTCGCCATCGAGCGACTGCACGGCCGCGATCGCGGCCGACTGGCCCAGGACCATGAACACCGGCTCCATGCGGATGCTGCCGTAGGCGATGTGCGACGCCGAGAGGCAAATGGGCACGAGCAGGTTCTCGCACTCCTGTTTCTTGGGCGTGAGCGAGCGGTAGGCGATCGGGTACGGCGGAAAGCCGCCGACCTGCACATCCCCCTCGTTGCGGACCTGCCCCTGGGCATCGACATACCGCTGCACGTTGTGCGAATCCATGGTGTAGGCCGCCAGGCCGACTGAATCCTCGGCAACGACCTTCCCCTGGCAGTTGTGCTGCGTCATCACGTAGGCGCCGATCATCCGCCGCGCTTCGCGGACGTAAAGCTGGTGGGGCCAGCCGCCGGTCGCCTGGAACTCGTCCTTGCACAGTCCCCAGCGGCTGACTTCCTGGCGGACGTATGCCGGCACGCGAGGATGGTTGGCCAGCGTCCAGAGCAGTCCCTGCGTGTACTGCAAATGCTCCTGGAAGATTTTTTCCCGCTCGGCATCGTCGTCAAAGGGCCAGTCGTAGTTCATGCCGATGTTGTCGGTCGAGAAGCCATGGTTGTTGTTGACGTCGGTCTTGCGGTTGGGCATCAGCGTCGGGCTCCAGGGGATGCGCGTTTCCCCAGCCTCGAAGTTGCGGAACAGCAGCTCGTACCGCAGTTCGTCGTAGCCCGCCGGTTTTTCAAACGGAATCTGGTTCTCTTTCACGTCGGTCAGGCAGAGGCGGAAGTTGTAGGCCTGGACGCGCGTGTCGAAGCCTCCTTCGACCCCCGGCGGACCAGCATGCACTCCGGGCAACAGGCCGCTGGTTTTGTCTCCTTTGACAACGTACGGATCGACGCCGGGAACGAACTGATGCTTGATGGCGTTCTTGGTTTGCACGCCGCTCAGCGTTTCGTCGTAGGTGCGGTTAGCTTCGCGGCCGATCATGTGGTTCACACCGGCGGCGGCCATCAGGTCCCCTTCATAGGTGGCATCGATGAAGCGCCGGCCACGAACGGCATTTCCGCTGACGAGCTTGAGCGCGGTGATGCGTTTGCCATCGAGAGCGACACCTGTAGTAGGCACACTCCGTGTTCCGTTGCCGGCTGACGGCACACGGAGTGTGCCTACTACGGACCGGTCGAGCCGCTCGCCGAGGAGCACCTTCACCTCCGCCTCGGCTAGCATCTCGCGGAAGATCCTTTCCGCCACGCTCGGCTCGAACGTCCACATGGCATCGTCCTTGGCCGCTTCGCTCTGCCGGCCGCTCCTGTACTGCTCCGGCTTCTCATGCTTCCATGCGGCCGGATCGTCGTAGTGCTTCCGCACGCGGCGGTAGAACTCGCGAGAAATGCCGCCGATGGCCGCTTTGTTGCCGATGTCCGTGGCCCCCAGACCGCCGCTGGTCAGCCCGCCGACGTGCTGCGACGGCTCCACGAGAATGGCCGTCTTGCCCATCCGCCGCGCCTGGATCGCCGCGGCAATGCCGCCGCTGGTGCCGCCGTAGACGACCAGATCATAAACCGGTTCGTCGTCCGCCGCGTGTGTAGCCGCCACAAGCGCTGAGCACAGTCCCAGCACGAGCGGGAGGATCATCTTTCGAGACATATCGGTACCCTGATCGCGGCCAAGCGCTACCACACAGCTTACTTGGAGAGCTTCACTTCCCGGCCGTCGGGCAATAGCAGCCGGCCTTCGCGAAGTTCCTCGACGTCGTCGTCGTTCGTGATGCTTTTGCCGATGACGCGCCCTTTGCCTTTGGCCCCCTTGATATCGAAGACGTACCACGAGTCCTCGTCTTCGTTGGGATCCTTGATATCTTCCATCAGGCTGTCCCAAAAATGCATCTCGGCCGACTCCACATGTCCCATGTGCTGCTGAATGATCGGGTCGGTGTTCAGATCGTCCACGATTTCGGCCTCGACCATTTCGAAGCCGAGATGCATGATCGCGCCGCCGCAGCAAATGCAGGACACCGGCAATGCCAGGAGCAGCCCGCCCACGCCCAGGAGAATCCACAGCCACGACCGAGATTGCCGCGGTGGCTGGTAAGGAGAAAACCCGTCCGGGGGGCGATAGGGACTGGCGCCCCAGTCCGGGTTATTGCCGGAGGGACTGTACGGATTTGGGGACGAAGGGAAGCCGGGCTGATAGGACATGCGCAGTTTCCTTGCGCGGCGGCTCAGGGAGACAGCTGAAACTCGCCTTGTTTGGTGCGCAGCGTCGCCTTGGAAAAGAATTGGCCGGGGGGATTTCCCGGCTCCTGATGGCCAATGATCTGTCCCGATCCTTTCGTCCCGCGGACGTCGATCACCAGCACCGTGGCGCCAGGTCCATCCGGCTGCTTCTGCTGCTCCGCGCTGGTGTCAGCGAAGTTGAGGGTGGCGCTCTGGATTTCGCCGATGTGCTGCTGGATGACCGGATGATCGCTGTATTGCTGTTTCACCATTTCCGCCGGAATCTGCGACATGGAGTACATCCCCAGGCCGAACATTCCGCAGCAGCCCAGGAACACGACCGCCACGAGCAATATAGGCAGACCAATCACCAGCACCAGCACGAGGACCACGATCCAGATGATCGTGTTGGAAGACGACTGCTGAGGCGGAGGCGGATAGGAGGGCGGGCCGTAGTTTGGCTGAGTCGCCATAGGCGCATCGGGGCGCAGGAGGGTTATTTGGACAGCGGAAACTCTTGACCGTTCTTTCGCAGCCGGGCATTTTCCAAGATCAAACCCTGTTCGGGCGCTTGGACCTGCGTCCCCACGATCTGTCCGCTTCCCTTGGTCCCCGTGACGTCGAATACCAGAACGTTGCGTCCCGGCTGCGGATTCCTCTGTTTTTCTTCCCCAGTCGCGGTGAAGTTGGTTTTCACCGTTTTGATTTCGCCAATGTGCTCGACAATTACCGGGTCGTCCTTGAACTGTTCCTTGACCATTCCCTCCATGAATCCCATCACGCCGGTAAAGCTGAAGTATCCCGCCACGCCGCAGCCGCAGCAGAGAAGCAGCACCACGCCGCCGCCGATTCCCAGCACCCACCACAAAGCGCTGGAGCGGCGCGGCGGAGGCTGTGTCACTCCCGACCCGCCCAGGCTGGCATACGGATTGAGTGGGTCTCGGGGGGATGGTCCAAAACCCCCCTGCGAAAGCAGAACGTTCCAGCCGCTCTCGGCGGCAATCGCATAAGACATGAGTGTGCTTCCTGGTTGCGTTGTCTCGAATTGAATCGCCGGCGGCAGACAACCGGGAAACCGGCTGCCGGAAGGTCCGCCACAACGGCCGCTTGTTATACCACGGAACGCAATCGGGGGCGCTATGACGCGGGGCAGGCACCGTCATGGCTCTGGCGGACAATTCGGTGTGGGACGAGCATTCTTGAGGGACGTAGAATGAGCTGGGCGGAAATATCGGTCGCTGACGCACTCCAAACGGCAAATTGCGGACCAATGGACTCTTCCATGAACCAGGAACCACCGTCGCCGGCTAGTTACTCTCGGGTTGTTCTCTGGCTGCTGCTGGCCGTTATCCTCGTGGCGCTCGTGATGTGGCGGGTCTATTGGCCGCGGACAGGCGGCGGGCGGGACGGGTCGGCCCATCCCGCGGCCGGCCGAAAGCTAACCAGGCTTTCTCTCAAGCCGCTGACCGGTAAGGCGAAGGACGTGACGGCGGACGATTTAAAAGGGAAGGTGACGCTGATCAACTACTGGGGACCGTGGTGCGGCCCGTGCCGCATCGAGTTTCCACACCTCTACGAGCTGCGGCAGAGTCTTCGCCAGCAACCGGCGGCACAAATCGTCTCCGTCTCGTGCAGCGGCTACGAAGGGGCGGAGGACAACTCGCCCGACGAGATCAAGGCAACGGAGGAATTCTTGCGCGAACAGAATGCCGACATGCCGACGTACTTCGACCCGTTCTTCAAATCGCGGCGGCAGCTCCTGGAGACGGCGAGCCTGCGCGAGTTTGCCTATCCGACGACGGTGATCCTCGATCGCAGTGGCACGATTCGCGGCCTGTGGCAGGGATATATCCCGGGGGACGAGCTGGCGATGCACCGGCTGATGAAGGAGCTGGTGGCGGAGGGGACGTGAGGAGTGAGCGGTGCGCGAATGATCCGCAGATTGCGCAGATGTCGCAGAAGGGGGAAAACGAAAAGGTTGCTTTCGATTACTTTCTGCGAAATCTGCGGATGACGACTGTTTCTTCGCCTCTGTTTGCCTTCCGGTGGCTGCGGACTTACCATATCGGTCGCTGCAACGGCGATTGGCTCGTAGTGATCACTTTCCCGGAACCACCCCATGAAATACATCATCCTCACTGTGACCCTTGTTTTTGCTTTTGCCATGACACTTTCCGCTGCCGAACCCACGACGAAAAACCTTCCCAAAACCAAGGGCTCGATCGAGCGGCTCGATCCAGAGTTTGACAAGCTGCTGCCGAAAGACGCGACGATCGAGGTCCTGGCGGGCGGCTTCACCTGGACCGAAGGGGTCTGCTGGGTCAAGGACGGCGGCTATCTGCTGTTCTCGGACATTCCGCCGAACAAGATCATGAAGTGGGACCCCAAGGAAGGCGTCTCGCTGTGGAAGGAGCGCGTCGGCTACACCGGCAAGGAACCGTTCAAAGGTGAGGAGCCCGGCACCAACGGGTTGATGCTCGACGCCCAGGGCCGATTGGTTTGCTGCTGCCACGGCGATCGCGTGGTCAAGCGAATCGAGAAGGACGGCAAGATCACCGTGCTCGCGGACAAGTACGATGGGAAGCGGTTCAATAGTCCCAACGATCTCGTTTATCACTCCAACGGCGATTTGTATTTCACCGATCCGCCGTATGGTTTGCCGCTGCGCGAGATGGACCCGGCCCGCGAGCTCGACTGGTTTGGCGTGTATCGGCTCGGCAAGGACGGCAAGGTGACGCTGCTGACCAAGGAGATGACGCGCCCCAACGGCATTGGCCTCTCGCCCGATGAGAAGACGCTCTACGTCGCCCAGTCCGATCCCGAGGCGGCAATCTGGAAGGCGTTTCCTGTGAATGCCGACGGGACGCTGGGCAAGAGCCGGCTCTTGTACGACAGCACCAAGTGGGCCAAGGAAGGTCGGCCCGGGTTGCCGGACGGGATGGCAGTCGATAGTCAAGGACATATCTGGGCGACCGGCCCCGGCGGCGTCTACTGCTTCACGCCGGAAGGCAAAGTTCTCGGTCGGCTGAACACGGGCGAACGGACCGCCAACTGCAAGTTCGGCGACGACGGCAAGACGCTGTACATGGCGGCGGACGATTACGTCGTGCGCGTGAAGACGAATGTGAAGGGGCTGGGGTATTAGCGAATGCGGAGTGGCGGCAATTGCAAATTGAGAATTGCCAATTGAAAATTTGCAATTTGTAATGACCAATTTGCAATTGCCGATGGAGTAAACTCCGCCATGCTGCCCCGCATTGTCGCCGATACGCCGCTCGACCCCGTCATCGACGAGCTTCTCGCCGGCAAGGTGAAAATCCTACCCTGGTCGGTCGCGCTCGAAGGCTCGCGCGAGCCGATCGACGGCGTTTATACGTACGGTCATCCGCTGCTGGATGGCGCCATGCTCGACCGGCTGACGGGCGTGCGAGTGATCAGCAATTACGGCGTCGGCGTCGATCACATCAACCTGGCCGATGCCGCAGCGCGGAAGATTCCGGTCGGCAATACGCCAGGCATTCTCGACGGCGCGACGGCCGACATGGGTTTTTGCCTGCTCCTGGCGGCGGCGCGGCGACTGGTGGAAGGGGACAAATACGCCCGCAGTCCCGAGTTCACACGCTACGATCCTGGATACATTCTCGGACGCGAAGTGCATAGCAGCACCCTCGGCATCATCGGCCTGGGCCGCATCGGCAAGCAGGTGGCCAGGCGGGCACTGGCCTTCAACATGACCGTCCTCTATCACAACCGCCGCCGCAATGAAGCGACCGAGCGCGAGCTGCCGGTCCGTTACGCGGCATTCGACGAGCTGTTGGCCGAATCGGACTTCGTCATGCTCTGCTGCCCGCTTTACGATCAGACGCGCGGGCTGATCGGCCGAAAGGAGCTGGCGAAGATGAAGCCGACGGCGATCCTGGTCAACATTGCCCGCGGACCGATCGTCGATACGGCGGCGCTCACCGAGGCGCTGCAGCAGCGCCGGATCTATGCCGCCGGGCTCGACGTGACCGACCCGGAACCCTTGCCGCGAGACCACCCACTGCTGCGGCTGGACAACGTGATCATCGCCCCGCATCTGGGAAGCGCGACGGAACAGACGCGGCAGAAGATGGCGGAGATTTCGGTGGAAAACTTGAACTTGGGACTGGAGGGCAAGCCGCTTTTACACGAAGTGCGATAGGGGTCGGGAGTCGTTTCGGGCCAAATCGACGACAGCGAAAGGTCGTCGGCCCGAAACGACTCCCGACTCCTTAGGATCTTGAGCGCATGGCCGCAACTCAGCTCGCCGCTAGTCAAACAGCTCCGCCACTGCCGTGCAAAACCCTGGCATGATCTGCTCAGCGATCAAATCCTGATCCCGATTGAACAATACCGGTTCCGCGCGTGGGCGGAAAACTTCGACCGTTTCAAAATCGGGGTTGACGATCCACACCAGCGGTACTCCCACGTCGAGGTACTCGAAGACTTTTTCGGTGACGTCCGAATGCTTGTCCGACGGCGAAAGTATTTCTGCCGCCAGGATCGGCACACCTTCCACCAGCTTCGAGCCTTTGGGAGTCTTCGCACGCAGCTCGTGCGAGATAAAGGCCACGTCAATGCCGACGGTCGTGTCGCTGTCGGGCCGCAAACGAAACGCTGCGTCGCCAGTGAGAATTCTGCCTCGGGGCGTCGGTTGCTTGCGTAGCCAGTTGCCCAGAATCAAGGCCAGGCTCGTCATCACGCCGCTGTGGTCAGGGTTCCGCCGGTTCATGTCCACCTCGGTGTTTTCTCTCAGTTCGCCGCGAATCAGCCAGCGCTCGACGCCGTCATCCGGCATGGCGAGCAGTTCTTCAGTGGTCATCTTCCTGGGCGGGGCAACGGTGGACATCAGATTGCTTTCGGATTTGGACAAACACGGGGAATGCCTGGTTATATTTTACGTCTATTCCGCAGATGCGACAGCCTTTTCCGGCCGCATAATGCTCGCCACCACATTCCCACCATAAGCTACTCGGCCTTGTCAGAGGCGGGTGCCGCTCCCTCCGCGGTCAGGTCTTCCTGCGACAAATAAACCGGCACGAAATGGGCGTTCAGCTTCTCGATGACCTGCGTCTGCGAGAACGGACCCGTTCTCATCGAGGCAGCGCCCCCTCAGCAGCGGCCGACCGCGATCCGCCCGTCCATGGTAAACAGGAATACAGGTCGGCCGGATTCGACGGATAGCTTGCGCGCCGCAGTGAGCGAATCCGCTCACCCAATTTCATCAAAGCGGCGCTCGGCAGCGGTCGGCTGCCACTCTGACACGCGGCTGTCGGTCCAACTCGTAATTTCGCTACTACTGGGCTCTTTCTCCTCGGCGGATAAGGAGATAACGCCGCCAAGGGCCACACAATCGGCGACCAGGAAGCGAGCCAGAATCCCTGGTCGGTACTGGATTTGCATCGCCTTGTCCTTAGTGGTAGTGTGCGCCGCATCGGCCGACTGCCGAAATATCTGTTAGGATACAGTTAATGGCTCACGTCAGCTATTTTGTTTCGGACTTGCACCTGTTTTCCCAGCGGAGCCTGGCGCCGCGGCACGAGCGGGCTCTGCACGCGACTGCCGCCAAGGCGGATTCCTTCGTCCTCGGCGGGGACATTTTTGACTTTCGCTGGAGCACGCTCTCTTCCACGGAGGCGACCGTCGCTGCCGCTCTCGAGTGGCTCGATGAACTCGTGGGCTCGCACCGGCAGTGCGACTTCCACTACGTCCTCGGGAATCACGATTCCAACCAGCGGTTCGTGGCCGCGCTGCACGCCTATGCCCGCACCGTGAAGAACCTGAAATGCCATCCCTATTATTTGCGGCAGGGGACGAGCGTCTTTTTGCACGGGGACGTAGCTGACCGTGCGGTGATGTGCCCCGACCGGCTTCGCAAGCGTCGCGAGCACTGGGGCAAGGACGAACGTCGCGGCAAGGTCCGCAATCTGCTCTACGACTGGGCGGTCAATGTCCGGCTGCACAAGCTGTGCGGCAAAGTAGTCCATCCGCGGAAGCGCGTCGCCCGCCGCATCCTCGGTTACCTGAATCGCATCGGTCACGGTCCGATGCAAGGGATTGAGCACATCTACTTTGGCCACACGCACGACGCGCTCTCGCACTACCGGCACAACCACGTGACGTTTCACAATCCCGGGGCGCCGATCGCGGG
>DASRJP010000334.1:0-14570 GCA_035649415.1 Pirellulaceae bacterium
GCTGGTGACGGTGATGTTCGGGCTCAACGACATGACCCGCGTTTCGCTGGAAGATTATCGGGCCAACCTGAACAGGATCATCGACCAGTGCCAGGCCGCCGGCGCTGAAGTGCTGCTCTGCACGCCAAACAACGTGATCACGACGTCCGGCCGGCCCACGGAGAAGTTGGTGACTTATTGCGACGCGATCCGCAGCGTCGGCAAAGACCGCGGCATACCCGTCTGCGACACGTACGCCGCACTGGAGGACATCCGCAGCCGCGACGCGCTCGCCTGGCGGCTGCTGATGAGCGACGAAATCCATCCTAACATGGATGGCCACAAGCGGATGGCGGAGTTCCTCGCAAAGTCCATCACTGGAAAAGAGATTTCGCTGGCCGATGTGCCGCCGCCAACGCCGGTGCTCGCCAAAACGACACGTCTCGTCAAGGAAAACAAGCCAGTGAAGGTCCTGGCGATGCAACCGCTCGACGCATCAATTGCCGCAGCACTCAAGGAAGCAACCGGCGGCACGCAGTTCGAAGTGATCCCCTGGGCAGTGGAAGGCAAGAAACTGCCAGAGATCGAAAAGGACGCCCAGGCCCGCGTACGGGCGCTCAAGCCTGATCTGGTGGTGGTTGCCGTCCCGCGCAGCTCGGCCGCCGAATCGCAGGAGCAGTTCATCCGCAGCTACGCCTGGATCATGAACTGGTCGCTGAGCTTCGGCACTGCCGAGTGGGATTGTGTCGTCGTCCATCCAGCGGTGATCGAACCGGACAAGACTGGCGAGCGTGACAACCTGGTGCGTCACCTCGTGCGGGCGCAGGACTTGACGCTGATTGATCGCGGCAAAGACGACCGGCGGCCGGCGAGCGAGATTTTGGCCGCAGGGCTGCGGAAATAGGCCCTTTGCCCTCCGACCTCTGCTCTCTGCTCTCTGACCTCTGACCTCTACGCGTGCGCCATCCCCGCGTGCTTGTGGAACCGGGCGATCAGCTCCCACGCCTCCTGCGGCGACTCCGCAAACTGGATCAGGTTCAGGTGCGAGTCGGCAATCACTCCCTCGTCGGCAAAGAACTGAAAGTCGATTGCCCGCTCCCAGTACTCGCGGCAATAGAGGATCACCGGGATTTCCTGCATGCGGTTGGTCTGTCGCAGCGTGAGGACTTCGAACAGCTCATCCATCGTGCCGAAGCCGCCAGGAAAAATGACCAGCGCCCGGGCGCGCAATAAAAAATGCATCTTGCGGAGGGCAAAATAATGGAACTGAAAACACAGCTCCGGCGTGATGTACGAGTTAGGCGTCTGCTCCTGCGGCAGGGTGATATTCAAACCGATGCTTTTGGCGCCGATGTCGTGCGCGCCGCGATTGGCCGCCTCCATGATTCCCGGACCGCCGCCGGTGACAATCACATAATCGCACTGGACATTCCCTTGGCAGGCTTTTGCTGTAATCCGCGCGAACTCACGGGCCGCATCGTAGAACCGGCTCTTGGCCGCGAGCCGCTCTGCACGCTGCGCCGCCCGGCGGCAGGCCGGATTGTCCGGCTCGCGGGCGAGCGCTTCCTTGGCCGCTGCCAGACGCCTTTGGGCTTCCACCGGCTCGACAATCTGCGTGCTGCCGAAGACGACGATCGTGGAAGTGACATTCTCCTCCGTCAGGATCATTTCCGGCTTGAGCAACTCCAATTGCATCCGCACGGGCCGCAGTTCGGCTCGCCGGAGAAATTCTTCGTCTTCGTATGCCAGCAAGTAGCTTGGCGATTTCTTCTGCGGCGTCAGATCGGACGGCGTAGCGCTGAAATCCCTCATCGGTCTCCCCTCCAGGGCAAAATTTCGCTTCGGGCGGTTGAAATAATCAGCCGGTGCGATGGCAGCGGCGATGAATGCCAGCGGCACAATCAAAACGGTCAAAACGCACAGAACGGGCATCGAAAATGCATATCGAGCCAGGCCGGGTGCAAGCGGCACAACCAGCATCGCGACCAGATACAGCAGCACGACGGCCGCCGCCAGCGGAACGTGCCGAAAGGCGATTCCCATCCGTCCCGCAAGCAGCACGATCAGCCAGCAGGCCAGTGCACCGGCAGCAATCAGCACGGCCCACTGCCAGCCCATCACCAAGCCAACGCTTGCCAACAGCGGCACAGGGGCAAACGGCGGCCACCTGCGTGCCGCCGAACCGAACCGAAATGCGCTGGCGATAAGCGCTCCGGCCAGCGCTCCGGCGGCCAGTCCGACCGCGCCGTCAACGAAACCAGCCAGCGGACCGGGAAGATTCAAACCAGCCAAAGCCGGCCAGCGCCGCACCTCCGGCCAGACCAATGGCACGATGAAACCAACCACGAGCACGGGAAGGAACAGCCGCCACGGGGTGCGGTGTCCGTCGTAGTCGATAAGTGTCGCCGCGATCAGCGTCGCCACGAGCAGAGCGTGCAGGCTGTACTGCGCCCATAGCGGACCTTGCTCCCACGTGGTGAGCACCTGCCGAGTGCCGGCGATTGCATTGGCCCTGCCGGCATCCACGAGAAACACTTCCGCCACCGCCACGAGCACGAAGGCCGCACCGACGAGTATCTCCACCAGCGGGTAACGAAACGAAATTGGCGCGCGACAATCTCGGCACCTGCCACCGAGCAGGAACCAGCCGACTGCCGGCAGATTGTCGTAGATGCGAATGGCCCGTCCGCAGTAAGGGCAATGGGACGAGGGCCGGACCAGATTCATCCCTAGCGGCAGGCGGTAGGCGACGACGTTGAGGAAGCTGCCCACGCTGGCACCGACCCCGAACAGCCAGATCAAAAGCAAAGCGCCCCCGATCGCCAGCAGCAACTCGAGCGATACCCTTGCCGACCGCAGATCGACCTCGACGAGGGCCAGGTGCATCAGATGCATCATTCCCCGCTGAGATAGGGCCGCAGGAAGACGACCAGTTGGGACTTTTCCAGGTAGCCCTCGCGGCGTGTCTGGATTTCTCCCTGTTGAATGACGATCAGCGTGGGAACGGCGGTGATGCCGTACGTCCGCGCCAGGGACTCGCTTTCCTCGACAATCACCTTGGCGAACACGACCTGGTCGGCATGCTCGCGAGCGACAGCCGCCAGGTGCGGCTCCATCGCCGCGCACGGGCCGCAGCTCGGCGAGGAGAATTCGAGCAGCACGGGCTTGTCGCTCTCGATGACGACCGCCTGGAAGTTTTTCTCGTTCACGCGAATGAGAGGTGACGGACCGGTTGCGCCACCGTCGCAGCCGCAAATTAGCAGCGTCGCCCCCAGCAACACCCAGTGCCAGCGAGTCGTCATGGCGGGGACTCCACTTGCTTGCGGAATTCGGACCGGTAGACCGGCAGTTGGTTCAGCCTCATCCGGCGTTCGAAATGCGTCTGATAGTCCAGGTCGTGCTCGGCGGCTCGCTCGCTGACCGCCAGGGGACCGGAGAGGGCCGTCGTCTGGGCGATCAATTCTAGCGTGCTCTGAAAATACTCTTCTACATCGGTCCAGAAATGGAGGGCCCCGCCGGGGATGAGCGTGCGCTCGATATCCCGCAGAAACGGCGCATTCATCACCCGGCGGCGGCGGTGCTTCTTCTTCCACCAGGGGTCGGGGAAATAGACGTGCACCGCCGCCAATGACTCGCTCGGCACCCAGGTTGCAAACAGGGCCTGGGCGTCGGCGCAAATCACGCGAGCATGGAAAAACTCCTGCCGCGCCAACCGCGCCGCGGCAAAGCGGGCATATTTGTACGCCACTTCGATCCCCAGGAAATTCCGCTCCGGATGGGACTGGGCCGCGCCGGCTAGAAATAGTCCCTTGCCGCTGCCGACTTCCACCTCCAGCGGGGCGGCGCGGCCGAAGAGCGCTTGCTGATCAAGCTGCGGCGGCAATTGCTCCGCTTCAAAGAAATGCCGGCTCAAATCCAGCGTGGGATCGATCTTCTTCAGAGCGCGGCGACCCATCTTTGATTAAGCACCAAATCCGAAGCACCAAATTCGAAACAAATTAGAATGAGCAAATCGCTAACAGCTCGCTGCCATTCAGCACATTCGAGACTTTGAGTATTGGATTTGTTTGAGATTTGGTGCTTGTGTATTTGGATTTTGGACGTCACGCTTTTTGGCCGCTCCGCAGCTTTTGCAGTGCTTCGACCGGAATCGGTATGCCTTTGAGGGTTCCTTCCACGACCAGTCGGTCCTTCACCGCCCCTTGAAACTGGCAGACGATCATCCGGCCCCGGCGCACTTTGTCCAGGCGGCACATCACGATCAGCCGGTCGCCCGGCAGGACCGGATCGCGGAACCGCACATCCTCGAGCCCCCCGAAGCCGACCATTGCCGACCCCAACAAGTCGTACTTCTGCGTCACGAAGCTGCATAGCTGCGCGATCGCCTCCAGCATCACCACGCCTGGCATCAGCGGCATTCCCGGCATGTGGCCGCGGACCCAGAACTCCTTGTCGGTAACGTCCTTGTACCCGGCGCAGGAATAGTCCTTCTCATTCACGTACACGACGGCCGAGAGCTGCTCCATCTCGAACCGCTGCGGATTGTACTTGCGGATCTCCTCCTGGTTGAACAGCGGGCGGCTGAAATCAACCTGCGAAAGGTCCACAAGGAAATCTTTGTCGGGCACGGGCGGCAATCCTGCGAAGGTCTCCGGAAAAACTGGCTGCAAATGCCGTCGCTCGTCCGCGCGGCCTACGTCCGGACAAGACGCCGCTTGGCGCGCTTGGCCCTGGCGTTGGCGGGGCGTTTGCCGTGATTGGCTTTGGTGTGCTTGCGATGTGGCTTGGCCATCCGTCGATCTCCTCAAGTGACTGTCGCATGAACTGTGCCGTCCGAATCCTTGAAGTTACCAAGTTTTTGTGGAGGCGAGAAGGTGAAGCTTGCCATGCCTGTGCCCCCCATCGTGGTGATTCCGCCCGCGCGCAAGAGATTACTCCGGAGGTGGTCTACGCTTCACTCGCGCCGAGCACGTTTTCGACGCTGTCGGGGACTTGGATCTAGCGCCGCTGTACCATGCGGCCGGATCGACGTGATAAAAATGGCTCAGGATTTCGTACAGCGCGGGGTGATCCGACAGCATTTCACCCGGGCGCTCGAAAAACGTCTCTGTGGCCACGGCAAAAAATTCCGACTCGCTCTCCGCCCCATAGGGATCCAGCAGCGTCGGCTCACCCGTCCGCAGCGCTTGGACGAGCCGGTCGTACTCCGCATGAATTACCCGGTCCCATTTTGCCGCCGCCGCTCGCGACGGCTGCGGCGGATGGCCCCCCGCCTCGCCATCGAGGCTGTCGAGATGGTGAGCGAACTCGTGCAATACGACGTTCTGACCATCGTGCGGGTCGCGGCCGCCGGCCAATGCCGACTTCCAGGACAGGACTATGTTTCCCCCTTGCCACGACTCGCCCAAAGCGCTGGCCTCCTCGTCCACCGTCAGGTCGTCGGACGAGTGGGGACGCCTGAACGCGCCTGGATAAATCAGGATGGCAGGCAGCCTGTCGAAATAATATCCTTCCACCCCCAAGAGGAGGATTGCCGCCTGGGCCGCGATCGTCGCCTTGACCTCGTCGGTCACTTCCAGGCCGCGGCAGCCGACCCAGTGGCGCTCCGCGGCAATCACCCGCGAGGCGGACAGCAGCCGCTGCTGCTGCGGCGCGGGGAGCAGCGCGAAGATGCCGACGTTGCGGCTGACGATTTGCCGCCAGTCGTCAGGAACCGGTTCAGCGAGCAGCTTGCGGCGGCGGCGACCGGAAAAGAGCCAGGAAAACACGATAGGGCACTACAGCGACGGTTGGAATGGAATGGCTGCTGGAGTCATTCTATCCACCGACCGCAGCCGGACAAAAACCTTGTCGGCTACTACGGCCGGCGCTCCTCGTAATACTCCCGCAGGATTTCCAGCCGCCAGACCTGGTAACCAACCGCAAACCCAGTGATCGACAGCACCGCTTCAAAGAGCAGTGCATAGTGCCAGGGCTGCAAAAGTTCGCGCCGCAGCAGGAACAAAACCAGGCTCGCGAGCACCGCGATAATCGTCGTGAACGCCACCAGCCGCGTGCGAAAGAACAGACCGGAAGCGCAAACCAGCAGCACGTAGCCGCTCAGTAGTGGTCCCAGCGGAGCGACGACCTGCGCCAGCAGCGCCGTGAGGAATCCGGCATCGGCCGCCGACCAGACGTAGTGCGACAGATCGCGCCAGCGCTGCCGCTCCAGCAGGGCCTGAAAGCCGAAGCAGGCGATCATCCATGCCGTCAGCGTTCCACTGACCCGCAGATGGTAGGCAACGTCGCTGTGCGGATGGGCCAGGAAAACGAATTGCACGAGCACGAACACGACCAGCATTCCAATCAGGTGCCAGGCCAGCACCGGCTGCCGGCGGATCCAGCGGCGCACGAACTGCCACGGCGTTGCCGAACGCGCCTCGGGCGGCTCGTGACGCAGAAAACGGTCCAGATCGGCTGCCAGCGCGGCTGCCGACGGGTATCGATCCTCCGTTCTCTTTTCCAGGCACTTCAGGCAGATCGCCTCGAGTTCCCGCGGCACACCGGGTACGTACTGCGTGAGGCGCGGCGGCTCGCTCTCCAGGACCTGAAGCAGGACCTCGACCGGGTTCTCCGCCACAAACGGCGGCCGGCCGCTCAACATGGCGTAGAGGATGGCGCCGAGCGAATACACGTCGGCCGTTTCTCCCACCTCGTGGACCCTGCCGGAGGCCTGCTCCGGCGGCATGTAGCTCGGCGTCCCGAGAACTTGCCCGGTCGCCGTGAGACGGCTGCCAGCGCCGATTCGCTTGGCCAGCCCGAAGTCCGTGATCTGCGGCTGGCAAGAATCTAGTGAGATCGCGTCTCCTCCGCCCCAGTTCGAACCGTCGCCGCAGGCCAGCAGCACATTCGCCGGCTTGAGATCACGGTGAATGACGCCTTGGCTATGTGCGTAACAGACCGCATCGACGATCTTTCTTAGGAGCCGTACCGCCTCCAGCGGTGGCACCGGCCCCTGGGCAATGCGGTCGGCCAGGCTGATGCCTTCAACCAGCCCCATTGAAAAATAAGGCAGGCCCTGGCATTCCCCCACTTCGAAGATGGGCACAATTCCCGGGTGGAGCATGCCTGCTGCCGACTGCGCCTCGATGCGGAACCGCTCTAGCTCCTCGGTAGAAGCCAGGCTGCCGGCCACGACCATCTTGAGCGCGACGATGCGGTGCAGCCGCGCGTGGATCGCCTTGAAGACGACCCCCATGCCGCCGCGGCCTAGTTCCTTCAGCAGTTCGTAGTCGCCAAACGTTCCCAGGCGCGGAAGCGTTGCCGCCTGGTTGCCCGCTGCCGCCAGTTTCGCGGCCGGTTCGGCGGCGTCGAGCGTCGATTCACTGGGAGCGCGTACGGGCAAGCCGGCGGGCGGCGCCAGCAACTGGCGCACTGGATCGGCCAGCGCGCGCATCCGATCGTGATTGTCAAGAAATGCTTCCAGTTCCGTCCCGATTGCCGCGTAACGTTTCAGGAATTCATCGCGATTTGGCGCGGCGCCGCTGGATTCGGCCTCGAGATACTCGGCAATCGCGCTCTCCAGGGCGTCGGCATCCGTAGACTGACTGGACATGGCTGCACGCACCAGAGACGCGGCTACTCGGTCATCGTAGGGTTCCTAGTCGCTCTCCATCAGCTCCCGTATTTTCGCCAGGCCGCGGTGCACCAGTCCCGCGACGCTGGCGACCGTGCGCTTCTGGTGGGCGGCGATTTGCGCCAGCGTCCACCCCTGCCAGTAGCGCAGCTCCACGGCCTGACGCTGCTCGTCGGGGAGCTTTTCGAGCGCCTCCGCCACGCGCAGCAATTGATCGTTGCGCTCCGCACGCTGGCTCGGCGACGACTGGTCGTCGGCCAGCCACGCTTCCAGCCGGGCCGATGATTGGTCGAGCGTGGCCGCAATCGAGACCTCCAGCGCGGCATTTCGCTTCTGCCGGGCGAAGTCGCGGGCGGCATGCGCCAGGTTGCGGGCCAGAATCTGCCGCAGCCAGGCTGCCATTTCCTGCGTTGTTCGCCCGCGAAATCCGGGCATCGCCTTGTGCGCTTGCAGCAGCGTCATCTGCACCAGATCGGACGCGTCGATCTTGGGGTTTAGCCGTGGCGAGAGGTGCAAGCGGGCCATCAGTCGCAGGTAGGAACGGTAGCGTTCCAGGTCCAAGTCCGAAGTCGCGGGGACATCGCTCACAGCGGGAAAACTCGTCGCGGGAACCAAAGGTCAGGGAGTAGAAATGTCGAAGGCCGAAACTCAAATGTCGAAGAAAACCCGAAGCTCGAAATCCCAATGACGAAGGGTGCGACACCCACAGTATTCGTCATTCGTGCCTTGTCATTCGAGCTTTGTCATTCCTTCGTCACTGGGCTTTCGGCATTCGACATTGTGACCTGTAATCTAAATCGCCGCCATCACGTCGGCCTTCTCGAGCGTCGCATCGAGCTCCGAGCAGATGATCGACAAGGTCACCTGGTCCAGTCCCAGGATGCTATAGACCTCGTCGGCCGGCGGCTGCACGTTGGCGACCCCTAGCGAAGTCCGCCCCGCGCGGCAGCAGAGATAGTTGGCCAGCGTCACCACGTTGACCAGCTCATAGTGCTCGCCCCGATAGCCCAGCGGCAAATGGTGGAAGGTGATGGCGTCGGCGATCGGCTCCGGAATGTTCCATTTCCGCGCCACGAATCCTCCCAGGGCCGCATGGTCGAACGAGAGGATGCGATTTTCCACGACGCACGTCGGTACGCTCGGAGTCAGTTCATCCAGGACCCGCGTGAAATGCCGCGGCAGTGTCTGGTCCACCAGGATCAGCCCCAGGTCGTGGAAGAGTCCCGCCAGATAGGCCTCCTCCGGCGTCCCCAGGCCACAGACGCGCGAGATCAGCCGCGACGTGGCCGCGACGCAGACGCAGTGCGACCACAGCATTTCGCGGCTGTAGCTGCCGTGCGAAAGCGGAGGCTCGCACAGTTCGGCCAGCAGGACGGTCAGCGCCAGATTGCGAATCTCGCGAAAGCCGAGCAGGCTTACCGCTGTGCGGAAGTCGGCCACTTTGTGGCCCAGGCCATAGTAGGCGGAATTCAGCCGCCTGAGAATGCGGGCCGCCAGCAGCGGGTCGCTTTGGATCGCCTCGCGAAGGTCGTCGCCGCAGGCCGCATCACTGTCGGTCAGTTGCAGGATCCGCTGGCCGATTCCTGGCAGCGGCGCGACCCGGCTGATCCGCGTAAACAGCCGTTCCAGCGCACCGCGGCGCTCGGCTGGCAGTTCCCGCGCCAGCACCGGAGCGCTGGGATTCGAGCTGATAACGGTCGTAGCCACGGCATCGGCTGAAATGGGGTGGCGTATGGCGGCCGAACTGCTGCCCCGGCCGATGGGCAAACCTAGGTTGGGGATAACCCATCTCCCCGTGCTGGCGGCCCGGAACGGAGCAACTCAGTGACGCGACGGTGGCAGCACCCTTACGACCGGTTTCATCGGCGTCTCCCTCCTGTGAACTGCCGGTACGATCTGCACCGATTGTGCGACTTGCGTTTGACCGGCTGACGGTGCGAACTAGATTTTTCTGGTCCGTTTCGGCCCGCTGGGGGCCTGGTCCGGAACCGACGAACCGACTCTGCGAAAGACCGAAATCCATGCCGACGCAAAACGACGGTGAACTACTGGAAGTCCTCTCCGGCAAACGCGGAAACGCAGCGGACAAGGACCCCTGGACACAGCTTACGGCCAAGCCGCCGGCACACGAGGCCTGGCAGGAGGCCCAGGATGCCCACCTGGCCGACATGCTCTCGCGCATCAACAAGCTCACCGCGGGAGAGCAGGCGGCGACCAGCGCCTCCAATACCCAGCCGCTGGCGGCGGTAACACCGCCGGAGTCGGGCGAGCCGGACAACTGGGTGCCGCAGGAGCCAAGCACGATTCGGGAGGCGGGGCTGATCGAATCCGAAGTGGAGTCGCTGGCGCTCAAGTACCTGCTGGCGCGCGGCGACGTTTCCGGCCGCGAAGTTGCCGAGCACCTCAAGCTCCCCTTCGTGCTCCTCGATTCCGTGCTGCGGCAGCTTAAGCTGGACCAGCTTGTGATCTATCGCGCCGCGGCGCCGGCCAACGACTACGTCTACCAGCTCACCGATCTGGGCCGCGAACGGTCCCGCCGCTATCTCGACCACTGCACCTACTACGGCGCGGCGCCCGTCGCCCTCGCCGATTACATCAAGGCGATCGAGCTCCAGTCGCTCACCAAGCAGCATCCAACCCAGGACGACCTGAAGCGCGCTTTCAGCGATATTTTGATCAACAAGCGCATGCTGACCCGCCTGGGACCGGCCATCAACTCTGGCCGCGGCATGTTCCTGTTCGGCTTTGCAGGCAACGGCAAGACCACCATTGCCGAGCGCATCACCCGCTGCTTCGGCCAGTACATCTGGATTCCGCGGGCGATCGGCATCGACGGCGAGATCATCCGCTTGTTCGACCCGGTCAATCACGAGGAATGTCCACCTCCCCCCAACAGTTCGCTGTGGGACCAATCCAAGATCGACAAGCGTTGGGTCCGCGTCCGCCGACCCACGATCGTCGCCGGTGGTGAGTTGACCATGGACTCGCTGGAAGTCACGCTCAACCGATCGACGGGCATCAGCGAAGCGCCCCTCCAGCTCAAGAGCAACTGCGGGACGCTGGTGATCGACGACTTCGGTCGCCAGAAGATGAGCGTCGATACGCTCCTCAACCGCTGGATCGTGCCGCTGGAAAAGCGATACGACTTCCTGAACCTGCCCAACGGCAAGAAGATTCAGGTGCCGTTCGATCAGCTAATCATCTTCTCCACGAACCTGGAACCGCGCGACCTGGTGGACGAGGCGTTTCTCCGCCGTATTCCGTACAAGATCGAGATCATCGACCCGACGGAGGATGAGTTCCGCGAGCTGTTCAAGATGATGTGCCCGCGTCTGGGCTTTAACTACGACGACAAGGCCATCGATTACCTGCTGAACAGCTTCTACAAGAAGAACAAGCGGCCACTGCGCGCTTGCCAGCCGCGCGACTTGCTCCTGCAAGTCAAAAACCACTGCCTCTACCAGAATGTCCCGGTCGAGCTCAAGCCGGAGTATTTCGATCTGGCCGTGGAGAACTACTTCGCGGTGATGTAGCAGCTATTCTTAGCCGGGGGACAACGTCCCCCGGAGAACGCCTCGCCAGCATTCGGCGCTGGAGCAACGCCGCGTCCATTCCGGGGGCTGTTAGCCCCCGGCTAGAAGCGGTTCTGCTGTGCCCAGCAGCTCCTCGATCTTCTCAAACCGGTAGTCGAAAATCCTGTCGAGCGTCTGCCGGGTCCACAGCGCGTGGACGATCCGCCCCAGCGGCCCCGCCGGCATTTGATACCGCACGCGGTCGGTCATCAGCGTTCCTTCCGGGACCGGCAGAAACTCGTGCGTGTGATGCCACAGCTTGTAGGGGCCGGTCAATTGCACGTCGCTGAAGCGGCGCGGCGGCTCCCAAGTCTCGATTTGCGTCCGCCATTTGAGCGGAATCCCGAGCAGCCGGATTCGGTAGTCGATCAGCGTCCCCGGTTGCATGGGGATCGGCCGCGGCGTGAGGATTTGGAAGTTCAAGAATTCCGGCGTGATCGCTTCCAGATTTCCCGCATCGCTGAAGAACTCGAAGACCTCGTCCAGCGGCCGGCGGATGAGCTGCGTGCGCTCCAGGATGTAGGTGTGGGACATGTTTATTTCTTCAGCACGTCCCGCAGTGCCGGCTCCAACTCCGCAAACTGAAATTGAAAACCCGCATCGAGCGCCTTTTGCGGGATCACGCGCTGGGAATGGAGCAAGATCTGCCCGAATTCGCCAAACATCAGCTTGAGCATGAAACCCGGCACCGGCGGGAAGATCGTCGGCCGCGACAGGACCTTTCCCAGGGTCTTGGTGAACTCGCGATTGGTGACGGGCTGGGGACCCACGCCGTTGGCCGGGCCGCGGACCTGGTCGTGCTCCGCCGCGAAGACCATCAGCCGCACCAGGTCCTCGATGTGGATCCACGGCATAAACTGCCGGCCGCTTCCCAGCGGCGCACCCAGGCCCAGGTAAAACGGCGGCAGCATCTTGGCCAATGCCCCTCCTTTTTCCCCCAGCACGATGCCCACGCGAACCGTGACGACGCGAATGCCGAGCTTTTCGGCTTCCATCGCTTCCCGCTCCCAGGCCTGGCACAGATCGCCGAGAAAATCATCACGCGGCGCAGCCGATTCGTCGAGGACTTCTTCGCCGCGGTCGCTGTAGTAACCGACTGCCGAGGCGCTCACGAGCACCTTGGGTCTGACCGCCAGTTCCGACAGGGTCTTGACCAGGTTTTTCGTACCGGCAATCCGGCTCTCACGCAGGCGAGCCTTCTTGGCTGCGGTCCAGCGACCCTCTGCCACCGGATCGCCCGCCAGATGAAAGGCGGTATCGATACCCTGAAACGCTTTAGCCGGCGCGGGCTCCCGGGCCGGGTCCCACTGGTAAGCGGTGATGTGAAATTCGGCCAGTTCCTTCACCGCTTTGGCCTGGTTCCGGCTAAGCACCACGGGCTGATCGAGTTGTTTCAGCAGCCGCCGGCCGACAAAGCCAGTGGCGCCGGTGACGAGGGCGTGCATAATCCCGCTATTGATAGGTCCAAACGGAGAGGTCTCCCGGTAGTCTAACCGCAATGGTGCCGCCGAATTCACAGCCGGGTCGGTTATGCTGGAAAACTTGTCTCCCTACGCCTTTCAGCGAAGTCATCAATGTCCAAAGTCCTTGCCCAGTATGACAAAGCCCAGCAATCCCTCGCCGGCGGCGTTTCCTCTTCGACACGGCTGAATAAGGCGGTTGGTCATCCGCTGTATTTCGATCGGGCCAAGGGGTGCCGCGTCTGGGATCTGGACGGCAAGGAATACATCGACCTGTGCTGTAGCCACGGGGCCACGCTGCTGGGGCATGGCGACGAGCGCGTGGCCGCGGCCGTGCGTCGGGCCATGGAGCGTGGGGCGCCGTGCTCCTATGAAAACGAAACGCACGCGGAATTAGCCGAGTTGCTGTGCCAGACCGTCCCCTGCCTGGAGCGAGTTCGCTTCACTGGCAGCGGCACTGAGGCGACGATGCACTGCATCCGCCTGGCACGGGCGATCACCGGCAAGACAAAGCTGCTGCGCTTCGAAGGGAACTTCCACGGCTATCACGACCAGGTGATGTTTGCCTCCCCAGTAGGACAGGTTTCCAACCGGTCCAATAAAGACGTAGGACAGGTTTCCAACCTGTCCAAAAACGATTCAGGACAGGTTGAAAATCTGTCCTACGAATTGGTTCCCATCTCGACGGGCGTTCTGCCACAGCTCGGCGAGCAGCTCATTCAGATCCCCTACAACCGCCCGGACATTCTCGAAGAGATCATCCCGCGTCACGCCCACGAGCTGGCCGCCGCCATCTGCGAGCCGGTCTGGTACAACGCCGGCTGCATCTTGCCCACGAAGGAGTTCATGGCCACGCTGCGGCGGCTCACCCAGCAGCACGGCATCGTCCTGATCTTCGACGAAGTCCTCTCCGCCTTCCGCATGTGCCCTGGTGGGGCGCAGGAATATCTCGGCGTCACGCCTGACCTGTGCACGCTCGGCAAAGCGGTCGGCGGCGGTTATCCACTTTCCGTATTCGGCGGCCGGCGCGAGCTGATGGAGCGGCTGATGCCGCAGGGAGAATGCCAGCACAGCGGCACTTACAACGGCCATCCGTCGATCGTCGCCGCGGGGCTGGCGGCCGTGCAGGCGTATCGCTCCAGCGGCTTCTACGACCACATCCGCGCCGTCGGCCAGCGCCTGTTTTTCGGCCTGCAGGAAATCTTCACCCGCCGCGGCATTCCCGCCCGCGTGCAAGGGCTCGGCGCTCGCTTTGGCATCTACTTCGGCCTGACCGAGGAAGTCACCTCCTACGACCAGGTCCAGCACCACAGCCGGGAGCAGATGCTGAAGTTCATTGCAGCTGCGATCAACCACGGCGTCTACTTCCACGATTACGGCGGCGCGGCTTGCCACCATGGATTTTGCCGGGCGATGACGCTGGGGGATGTGGAGGAGGCGCTTCAGCGACTGGAGGCAGCGGTAGCGGCGATGTGAACATATCGACTTACACGCACGTGACACTTCCCAACGCCGTCGGGGTTACAATACCCTAGCGCTCGCCAATCCAGCCCCAATCAAGGACCGTCCCATGAACCATCGCCTCATCCTCCCCTCCCGACGCCTGTTTCTCGGCTCGGTTGCCCTCTCCGCGGCCTACTTCACAACCCCCGGCCTGTTTGCCGAGGAGCTGACCAGGACGCCGGCCCAGACGGAGGGTCCGTTTTATCCCGACAAACTGCCGCTGGACACCGACAACGACCTGATCGTAATCAACGATGGAATTACGCCGGCAGTCGGAACGATCACGCATCTAACGGGAAAGATTCTCGGCCCCAGCGGCGAGCCAATTCGCAATGCAGTGGTCGAAATCTGGCAGTGCGATAACAACGGTGCATATCTGCACTCCGGCACAACGAACAAAGAAAAGCAGGACAAGCATTTCCAGGGCTTCGGCCGCTTTCT
>DASRJP010000335.1:0-2445 GCA_035649415.1 Pirellulaceae bacterium
ATCGGCATTTTCCGCGGTCTGGATACCCCCGCGACTGCCGACGACTTTTACGACACGCTAGTCGCACTGGCCAATCCAAAATCACCCACGCACTTGACCGGCCGCCAATTCGACCGCATCCTCCTCAGTCCTCCGCTGACCGCCAAGGATGGCCGATCCCGCGGCATTTCGTTCCGCACGATTGGCCTTCGCCGCGATCTGGTGATTCGTGGCAAAGGCCAGGATAAAGACCATTTCGACGTCTATTGGCAAATCCCTCAGGCGGAGCGCGACATCAGCGACCACTATCCGCTGGTTGCGGAATTTGAGTTTCATTGAGGTCACTGTCGCCAGCCCGCGTTTTGGCCGAGATCGCCTAACACCAACCCGAAGCGTCAGCGAGCGTCGGGAGACTTCCGCGACGATGCTGTAGCGCGCTGAAAACCTGGCTTCGATCAAAAGCTCCAGTCCATTCCGATCCTGTCAGATCCCGCTTTATCAAACGCAAGTCCCCGCCAGCCACCCCGTGCTCCACGCCGCCTGGAAGTTGTACCCGCCGATCGGACCGTCCAGGTCGAGGATTTCCCCGGCGAAGAAAAGCCCGGGAACGAGCTTGCTTTGCATCGTCCGCGAATCGACCTCAGTAAGCGAAATGCCCCCGGCGGTGACTTCCGCTTTGCCAAAGCCAAGCGTGCCAGTCAGCGGCACAGGCAGTTGCTTGAGCAGGCGCAGCAGGCTGTTGCGCTGCTCTTTGGATACTTCCGCCGCCCGGCGGTGGGCTGGGATGCCGGCCAGCGTCAGCAGCGTCTCCGCCAGACGCTGTGGCACGAGCGCGGCGACAAGGGTGGCGGCGTTTTTCTTGCCGGATTCGGCCAGCTCGTGCCGCAGCCGCTCGCCGACCTGCGTCCCGTTCACGTCCGGCAGAAGGTCGATCTCCGCCACTAGCGACGCCGGCTGGGGATGCCCCGAAACGACGCGGCTGACATCGAGTGCCGCCGGTCCGGTGAGACCGAAATGAGCGAATAAGAGCGGGCGACGGCGACTGGCGAGTTTTTTAGTGCCGTCCAAGATCGTGAGCGTGACGTCGGGAAGTGTGATTCCGCGGAGTTCGTGGACCCAGCCTTCCGCCGTGGTCAGCGGCGTGAGCGCTGGCCGAGGCGGGACGATTGGGTGGCCCAATTCCGCGGCCCAGCGGTACCCATCGCCGGTGGTTCCGCTGCCGGGATAGGATTGGCCGCCGCTGGTGAGGATCAGCCGCGGCGTTTCGAGCGCACGCTGGGGTGTTACGATTTGAAAACCAGCCCCAGCGCGCTCGAGGCGGATCGCCGGCTCGTCGACCGCCAGCTCCGCACCGCTGCGATGGAGCCGCGTCAGCAAGGCGTCCAGCACGTCGGTCGCTTTGTTGCTGACAGGAAAAATCTTGCCCGTCTCCTCGACCTTCGTCTTCACCCCCTCGGCCTCGAACAATCCGACCGTATCCTGCACGCTCAAAGCTGCCAGTGCAGAGTGGAGGAACCGCCCCGGCGGCCCATACGCTTCCACGATGCCCCGGTTGTCCGTCGCCTGGGTGATGTTGCACCGCGTGCCGCCCGACATGAGGATCTTGACCCCCGGGCGGCGGTTTTTTTCCAGCAGCAGCGTCCGCTTGCCCAGTTCGGCAGCACGGAACGCCGCCACCAGGCCGGCGGCGCCGGCGCCGATCACAATGACGTCCCAGGATGGCATAAGGGCAGGCGTTCCTGCGGTGGCGGCATGCGAAACCTACACCTCGTGCGGCACGAGCCTCAGGAATTCCTGCATCTCGACGGGGCCGCCGACAACCAGCCCCGTTCGCTGGTGAATGGCCGTTGGCACCACGTCCAGGACGCGCCCCGTGCCGGTCGTGGCCATGCCGCCCGCCTGTTCGACGAGAAAGGCAATCGGATTGGCTTCATAGAGCAGGCGCAGCTTGCCTTGCGGATTGTCGGCCGTGGGTGGATAGAGGAACACGCCCCCTTTGATCAGCGTGCGGTGAATGTCGCTGACCATCGAACCGATGTAGCGGCTGGCGTAGCGCTTGCCCAGCGCGCCGCTCCGCAGCCGGGCGAGAAATTCGCAGTAGCCAGGTGGAAAACTGTCTGCGTACGCTTCGTTGACGGAATAATATTTTCCCTGCGCCGGCATCTTGATGTTTTCGTGGCTGAGGACGTACGCGCCGACGGACGGATCGAGCGTGAAGCCGTGAACGCCGTTGCCGACGCTGTAGACCAGCACGGTGGACGAGCCGTAGATGACGTATCCGGCGGCCACCTGCTTGCTGCCGGGCTGAAGCACCCACTCGATCGGATCGTCGCAGTCGGCTCCTTCCGGCCGGCGAAGAATGGAAAACGTGGTGCCGACGCTGACGTTGACGTCGATGTTCGATGAACCGTCCAGCGGATCGAAGACGACCGCATACTTGGCCTCCCGCGAGCAGTGGGCGCTCAT
>DASRJP010000336.1:0-2728 GCA_035649415.1 Pirellulaceae bacterium
GTCCCCTTCTTGAGCGCCTTGTCGGCAATCGCATGCAGCGCTGTGTCGGTGAACTCCAGGTGGGAGTCCTCCATCTCGAACAGCGTCTTGTATTGCCGCAGCAGGGCGTTCTTGGGCTCGGTGAGGACTTTCACCAGGCCGGCGTGATCGAGCGGCTGGAGGGCCGAGACGACTGGGAGGCGGCCGACCAGCTCGGGGATCATGCCAAACTCGAGGATGTCCTCGGTCTGCACCTGCGGCAGAATGTCGGCCAGGTCCTGCTCGTTTTTCGCGCCTGCGGTCTGGCCGAAACCCAGCGTGCGGCGGCCCAGGCGGCGGCGAATGATGTCGTCAATGCCGGTGAAGGTGCCGCCGCAGATGAACAGGATGTTGGTCGTGTCCATCTGGATGTACTGCTGCTCGGGGTGCTTGCGTCCCCCTTGGGGCGGGACGTTGGCGATCGTCCCTTCCAGCATCTTGAGGAGCGCCTGCTGCACCCCTTCGCCGGACACGTCGCGCGTGATCGAGACGTTGTGGCTGGTCTTGCCGATCTTGTCGATTTCGTCGATGTACAGGACGCCTCGCTGGGCCGCTTCCAGGTCGAAGTCAGCCGCGTGGAGCAATTTCAAAAGCAGGTTCTCGACGTCCTCGCCGACGTAGCCCGCCTCGGTGAGCGTGGTGGCGTCGCCGATGGCAAACGGCACGTTGAGGATCCGGGCCAGCGTGCGGGCCAGCAAGGTCTTGCCCGAACCGGTCGGCCCGATCAAGAGGATGTTCGATTTCTCGATCTCGACGTCGGTCCCTTCGTGGCCGAGCTGGAGCCGCTTGTAGTGGTTGTGGACGGCGACGGCGAGGATTTTTTTGGAATGCGTCTGGCCAACCACGTATTGATCGAGCTGCGCGACGATTTCGCGCGGCGTGGGAATGCGATGGAACAGCGGCTTGGTGCCGCCGCGGCGGCGCTGTTCCTGCTCGAGGATCGACTGGCACAGGTCGATGCACTCGCCGCAGATGTAAACGTCCCCCGGCCCTTCGACCAGCGGACCGACGTCGCGGTAGCTTTTGCGGCAAAAGGAGCAGAAGGCGTTCTTCTTCGAGGTGCTCGCACCTCGGCGCCCTCCACCCAAGTCCTTTCCTGCGGCCATTGTCGTTCCTTTCGGCGTTTCCCCGTCAGGCTACCCTGTTCTGACGGCGAAAGTAATCCAAGGTGCTGCTCGAAGGCCCTTCGGGCGAGAACGTCACCCGTGCCTTGGGGGCTTCCCTGTCCGCAATCGTCGAGCCGTGACTAAGTACTGTCTGCATCGGTGCCGAGAACCTTTTCCCGGGAGCAAGAGCGGTCAGGACGACAGCACCAGCGCTGCCGTCAAAGGCGGCCAGCGCCGTGCGACCGGCGTCTTCCGCGCGGCCGACGTTAAAGTGTTTTCTTTCCGCTCTTTACGTGACTACCGAGTTGGTTGCCCAGCACCGACTTAATGTTTCGGAATTCGGCGTCGCTGATGTCACCTTCCGCCCGCATTTCCTGGAAGTTTGACAGCAGGTCGCTCGCGGCTTGTCTGTTCTGCGTGGCGCTATCGCGCAACTTTCTCACCACCATGGCCGCCAGCACGATCAGCAGCAGCAGGATGCCGCCCCAAATCGCCAGCGGAATCAGGTACGTCATGACGTCGCCCGAGCCGGCCTTGGCTTTGGCGGCCTGCGCCAACAGCACCCAGCCGCCCGTCATGAGTGACCAGGTCATCATGCCGGGCAGGCTGATCATGACGCTACACCATCGCTCGTCGGCAGGCTTTCGCGCATCGGTACCCTCACTTTATTATGCACATCCCGGGAAAACGGTCCAGTTTGAGGCAAGACTGCCCGCCGCCGCGGGTCCATCGATCGACGGACGTTTGATCGTCCTCGACCGGCCCCCGCTTTTTTGCGGGAAAGCATCCTTCCGCCCGGCCGTCATCAGCCAGGCCGCCGCAGTGCTAGCCCAGAAGCGGCATTTCGAACGCGGCGTGGATGCACCCTGTTACGACTGCCGCTGCTGAATGGTTCGCGGGCTGTCGCGCCGCGGCCCGTTGCCGCTGGCACCGCGCCGCCGGATAATCGCCAGCATTCAATTCGCCCATTTTGTGAAGGAACCGCCCGTGAAAAAACTCGCCACCATCGAAACCAGCCGCGGCACCATCAAGGTGGAGCTATTTGCCGACAAGACTCCCAAGACCGTCGCCAATTTCGAGAAGCTGGCCAAACAGGGATTCTATAACGGCCTCAAGTTCCACCGGGTGATCGCGGACTTCATGGTCCAGACCGGCTGCCCGCAAGGGACCGGCACTGGTGGCCCGGGCTACAAATTTGCCGACGAGTTTCACCCCAGCCTGAAGCACAAGGGCCCCGGCGTGCTGTCGATGGCCAACTCCGGCCCCAACACCAACGGCTCGCAGTTTTTCATCACGCACGTGGCCACTCCATGGCTTGACGGAAAGCATTCGGTCTTTGGCCAGGTCGTCAGCGGCCAGGAAGTCGTGAATGCGATCAAGCAGGGGGACGTGATGAACACGGTCACTGTAGAGGACGTCGCTGAGGCATAGTGGTTGAAGGGATGACCAATGACCAAATCCCAATGACCAATGAAACTTGAATGCATTGGTCATTGGGATTTGGTCATTGGTCATTCATCAGACGGTTGCTCTTGACTCGCCGTCCCCGCCGTGCCTACCATCCGCCCCCCGCTCTGCACGGCCGTCTGCTGGCGGTGCTCGCT
>DASRJP010000337.1:0-5312 GCA_035649415.1 Pirellulaceae bacterium
CGGCACACGATCAACCAGCTCACGGTCGATCCGACGACGTTCGAACTCCCTCAGGAACAACTCGCCAACTACCAGTTCTACGACATCGCCTCGCCCAACTTCAATCCTCCCGGCGGCCCCGCCGTGCAACCGGCAAGCACCACACCGCGCACCAGCCGCGCGGATGATGGACACAAAGAGCGCTACCGGGGTTACAGGTAGCCGAAGTCGTCAGACTTCGGAGAGGTTCCGGCGGAACTCTGACGAGTTCCGTACGAAGCGAACCACTACGCCTGCTTCACCGCCTGGTCATCCGCAAGCCGTCGCATCCGGGCTCGCGCCCGGGTCAGCGTCGGGCCGATGCTGTTCTCGGGAATGCCCAGGTCTTCGCTGATTTCGTGATAGCTCTTGCCATCGAGATGGTAGAGCCGCACGACGTCGGCATCGTCGGGAGTGAGTTCCTCGAGCAGCCGTTCGACTTCCTCGCGATTGGAGATTCGCTCCTCCACTCCAGCCGACCCATCGGCCACGTGCTCGACGTCGTGCACGTGAGGCCCGTGAGCGATGATCTTCCGCTTGAGCAGCTCCCGAACCACGACCCGCCGGGCGATGACGGTCAGGTACGTCGCCAGGCTGCAGTGCCCCCGAAATCGCCGCAGGACGGCAAAATTATCGGTGAGGACCGCCAGAAACACATCGGCGGCAAAATCCTCGCGGTCCTGCTCGGACAGATGCAGGGAACGGCTGTCCCCCGTGTGATTGATGACGTGGACCACCAGGCCGAGGAAGCGATCGACAAAGTCCTCCCAAGCACGAGGGTGATGGGCCAAACAGCGGTCGATCAATTGTTTATCTATTTCCGACAAAGCCACGACAGCACCTCCCAATCCCCCGGCCGCCTGGACTTTCCCCCCTCTGGCCATGCATCCGGCCGCTGGCGTTTCGCTCAGCGACGGTGCACCGCTCCATCATGCGCTACATCGGACCGCTCAACATTCCTGAAGGCCTCATGAAGCCCAAAGCGCCTATCTTGGAAGATTTTACGTAGGATTTTTTGCCGGGGCAAGATGAAAGCCGGCCAAGCCGCTAATTTGGTTCCGAACCTCTCCGCCGCACCACGTGAATACAAGGGGCGGGAAATCGAAGAAACCCGCGGCAATCGGCTGGCACCATCTTTGGCAGGTTCTTTTTTACACACCCAGCGGCAATTCAAATCACTCCCAGTCAACTGCTTAGTCGTCGTTGGCACACCGAAAGCCAATCCCCTCTTGGCTTTCCATTAGCTGTAGTACAATACGGCTAATCCCTGGCGGCCAGTAGAGCCAATGGTGTCTCCTGGCCGATGCTGGTTAGGTTCTCAGCCCCGTTTTGGCCTCATTGTTTTGGAGAAAGGGTCCATGGCTCACATCGTTGTCGCCCCATGCTTCAACTGCAAGTACACCGACTGCGTCGTGGTCTGCCCGGTTGAATGCTTCTATGAAGGGGAGCAGATGCTCTACATCCATCCGGACGAGTGCATCGACTGCGAAGCTTGCGTGCCGGAGTGCCCGGTGGAGGCGATCTTCCACCAGGACAACGTGCCCGAGGACCAAAAAGACTTTATCGCGCTCAATGCCGAAATGGCGCCGCAGTGCCCGGTGATCACGGAAAAGAAGGCGCCACTGGCTGAGCAGTAAACCAATGCCGTCGCGCTGGCCGACGGTCGAATGCTTGGGCCTGCGCAGGTTATGCGTTGAACGCGCAAGTGGGAACTGAAGGTACAAAGGCCGAGGACCTCCTCGGCCTTTTTTGCGCGCTTTTGCCGGCCACGGCGGGCGTCTACAATGCGGACCGCCTATTGCCACGATGACACCATGCTGCGCATTACCCTCTGCCCCCTGACGTTCCTCACGGTCTCGCTGCTGGCCGCCGCTTTGTGCGGCTGCGGCGGTTCCTCAGCGCGAACCGACACCCTGATCTACGCCCAGTCGGAAGACCCCAAGACTCTCGACCCGATCAACACCGACATTGCCGAGGCGGTGCACGTCATCACCAACGTTTTCGACACGCTGGTGACCTACCATGACGAGACGAGCGAGATCGTGCCGTCGCTGGCCGAAAAGTGGGAGACTAGCGACGACGGGCTGGATTGGACGTTTCATCTGCGCCAAGGAGTCAAGTTTCATGACGGTACGCCGATGAACGCGGCAGCCGTGAAAGTGAGCTTCGACCGGATGCTAGCGGACCAGCACCCGCTGGTTTATGACACGGCGCGGCCGTACCAGTCGGCATTCAGCATGATCCGCGCCATCGAAACGCCAACGGAGCTGACCGTTGTCTTCCGGCTGAAGCATCCCAGCGCGGTTTTCTTGAGCAACCTGGCCATGTTCTGCGGCAGCGTGGTCAGCCCGACGGCACTCGAAAAGCTGGGCCAGGAGTTCGCCGACAAGCCAGTGGGGACGGGACCATTCCGGGTGACGAAATGGACCCGCGATCAGCAGCTCGTCTTGACGCGCTTTGACGACCATTGGCGGGGACCGGCCAAACTCAAGAACATCATTTTCGTCCCGGTGCGCGAAAGCGCCACGCGACTACAGCGTCTCCAGCGCGGCGAAATCGATCTGGCGGATAACCTGTCGCCCTCGGAGCTGAGCGTCCTCGCCAAGGACCCGGCGATGACCGTGCAGGAAGTGGACGGCATGAATGTCTGCTACCTGTCGATGCAAACGGAGAAGAAGCCGCTGGACAACGTGAAAGTGCGCCGCGCGATCTGGCTGGCGATCAACAAGCGAGAGCTGATTCAGGTCGGATACACCGGCCACGCGCAGCCGGCCAAGACGATGGTCCCGCCGACGATGTGGGGGTATCACGAACAGATGGAGGACCGGCCGCTGGACCTGGCAGAAGCCAAGAGGCTCATGATCGAGGCGTCGCAAGAGGCCGGTTTTTCGCTGCCGGTGAGGCTGTCGCTGGCCATTCCCAACCAGGCTCGCACGTATATGCCGCGGCCGATCGAGATGGCCGACTACCTGAAGGATGCGCTGGCGGAGATCGAGATCGACGTTTCGGTCGTGGGCCGCGACGTGAATCAGCACTTCCAGGCGTTGATGGCCGGCCAGCACGAGCTGGCGCTGGCTGGCTGGAACAGCGACAATGCCGATCCTGACAATTTCCTCTACTCCCTCCTCGATCCCGACAATATCAGCGACGCCGGAAACAACCTCAGCCGCTGGCGGCACGATCGGTTTCACGAATTACTCCTTAACGGCCAGAAGGAAATGAATCGCGACAACCGCCTGGCGCTTTACCTGGAGGCGCAGGAAATCGTGCTGGCCGAGGCGCCAGTGGTGCCGCTGGTGCACACGAAAATCCGCACCGGCCACCAGAGCCGGCTGAAAGGCTTCCACCTGCACACGACTGGGCTGGTGCGGCTCAGGCAAGCTCATTTCGAGGAATCTCATTGACCTCTGCGCTAATGCCGTTCGTGCGCCAGTTTCCGGCCATTGCGCGTTTTGTGTTTCCGCGGCTGGTCCAGGCCGGCCTGACCATGGTCGTCGCCGCGTCGCTGGTATTCATCGCGATGCGGGTCATTCCGGGCAATCCGCTGTTGTCGCGATTTGGCCAGCATGTCGACGCCCAGGAAATGGCCAAGCTGCGCGAAAAATACGGCTGGAATCGGCCGATCCACGTACAACTGCGCGACTTCCTCGGTCAGCTCGTTAGCGGCAACTTGGGCGAGTCGGTCGCCCGCCCCGGACAAAAGGTCAGCGACGAACTGCTGCGCTGCATCCCAGCGACCATCGAGCTGACGCTGGTGGCGCTGCTCATTTCTCTGCCACTGGGGATTGCCGCGGGCGTGGTCGCCGCAGTATTTCGCAACCGGCTTCCCGACCGCCTCTGCACGTTTGGCGCGCTGGTGGGGGTGAGCATTCCCATCTTTTTCCTCGGCATCTGGCTGCGGGCGGCGATTCCCTGGCTTCCGGTCGCCCGTCGCTTGCCCGAGTACGCATTCCTCACTTTTGAGCCGCTGACAGGCATCTATCTGCTCGACACGCTGCTGCGATTTCGCTTTGATCTCTTTCCAGTCGTAATTCAGCACCTGCTGTTGCCAGCGGCCGTCCTGAGCACAATCCCGACCGCCATCATCGCGCGCATTACGCGCAGCAGCATGCTCGAGGTTCTGTCGAGTGACTTCATTCGCACGGCGCGGGCCAAGGGGAGCGGCCTGCTGCGGATCGTCCTGCGGCATGCGTTGCCGGCGGCGGCAGTGCCGATCACGAACATCGCCGCTCTGCAGGTCGGCCTGCTCCTTTCCGGTGCGGTGCTCACGGAGACAGTATTCGATTGGCCCGGCTTGGGACTGTACATCAAGACTGCCGTGGTTGACGACCGCGACTACGCGCCGGCCCAGGCGGCGGCGATTGTAATCGCCGGCGTGTTCGTCAGCCTCAATCTGATTCTGGACTTCGTTTACCTTTGGCTTGACCCGCGGATACGGACGGCCAAATGAGCGATCATGCCACCAGTAGGCCCACCGGACGCGGCTGGCGCCGTTTCACCCGCAGCTATGCCGCCTGGAGCGGCATTGGCCTGGTCGGCGCGTTTGTGGCGATCGCGATGCTGGCCGATGCGATCGCTCCCTACGGCCCCAATATCCGCTTTCCCAAAGATGAAGCGGGCAACGAGGTGGATGGTCCGCAGCCTCCCTCGCGCCGCAACTGGCTGGGGACCGATTCGTCCTACAAGGACGTCTTGAGCCGCGTGATGTACGGCGCCCGGCTGTCGCTCCTGGCCGGAGTGATTTCCATTGTGCTGGCGATCGTGATCGGCGCGCCGCTGGGCGCTGTGGCCGGCTATTTTGGCGGTCGAGTGGATGCGCTGCTGATGCGGTCAATCGACGTGGCGCTGGCCTTTCCCAGCGTGCTCATCGCGCTGCTGGTGGCGGCGGCATTCTCGCCGGGCTGGGGCACAGTGGTGCTCGCGGTCGGACTGATCAATGTGCCGATCTTTGCCCGGCAAGTGCGGGCGACGGTGCTGACCGTCGTGCATCTGGAATACGTGCTGGCGAGCCGCGCACTTGGGGCCACGACCTGGCACATTCTCACGCGGGTGATTTTTCCCGCGCTCGTAAGCCCGATTGTCGTCCTGGCCAGTCTGAGCATCGGTACTGCGGTACTGGAAGTCGCCGGCCTGGCGTTCCTCGGCCTGGGGGGCGATCTGACGGCGCCCGAATGGGGGAGCATGCTCGGCCAGGCGCGTTCCGCCTGGGGCCAGAATCTGTGGTTTGCGCTGGGGCCGGGCGGCGCGATTTCACTTACGGTGCTCGGATTCAATCTGCTAGGCGACGGACTGCG
>DASRJP010000338.1:0-24934 GCA_035649415.1 Pirellulaceae bacterium
GGTCGAAAAGCGACGGAAACGTGACGGATTGGGGTTCGGGAAGGTTCATGGATGCGAGAGAATCGGATCGGCTGGAGCCGTGGCTTGTGACTGATTCAGGTAACGGAAACAGTGTACGAACTTGGATGTCGGCCCGCATCAGAGGAGAGGCGGCGAGGAAGCAGATCAGATCTGCCGTCTGGTCGAGAAACTGCTTACGTGCAAGGCATTCAACACGTCGCCGGCCCCCGAAACCGTCACCTGGCTGGATGGGCTCAGCGACGACGTCCACCAGCGGATTGCCGATAAGGGACTCTGCCCGCCGCGGATGCCTAAACCAAAACTTCCCACATTGGGGGAGTTCCTGGCGAAGTACCTGTCGCAGAGGGGAACCGACCTGCAGCCCTCGAGCATCAAACGGCTCGAATTGACCCAAAAGTCGCTGAACGGCCACTTTGGCGACAAAGTGCGATTGGACTCGATTACCCCCGATGCGGCTGCCGACTGGCGGGCCAGGCTGGCCGCGAAAGGATTGAGCGAGGCCACGGTGCGGCTGGAGTGCCGCAATGCCAAGTCGATCTTTGCCGAAGCCGTGCGGCGGGAACTGCTGACGCGGAACCCGTTTTAGTTTCTGAAATCCAGCGCAATAGCGGCGGAACGGAGCCGCTATGTCACGCCGGAGGAGACCGCATTGATCCTGGACGCCTGCCCCGACGTCCGCTGGCGGGTGCTCTTCGGCTTGGCCCGGTTGGCGGGGCTGCGGACTCCGAGCGAGACGCATCGCTTGGTTTGGGACGACGTCGATTGGGAGCGACGGCGGCTGAGCGTTTTTGCTTCCAAGACTGGCCGAAATCGGATCGTGCCCATCGTGCCGACCCTCTTTCAAGAGCTGCAGGATGCCCACGAGCGGGCACCGGACAGAAGCCAGCTGGTTGTCGCCCTGTCTCGCAATAATCTTCACCGCGGCCTGGAAGCGATTGTGAAGCGGGCTGGGCTTCTCCCCTGGGATGACTTGTGGCAGACGCTGCGGCGGAGCTGCGAGACGCAATGGGCCCTGGAGTTCCCGCAGCACGTCGTCAGCCAGTGGATCGGCCACAGCGTCGCCATCAGCTTGAAGCATTACGTCCAGACGCCGGAGTACCTTTTGGACATGGCGGCGGCCGGCCAACCGCTGCGCGCAGCGAAAAGCGCAGCGGTAACTCCGGGAACCGGGGGGAATGGGAAGGAAAGCGAACCCGCCGACGCGGTGGAAGGCGCGTCGTCCCGAGACGACGAAACCCGCGTTTTCGCCGGGATTCCCGAAGAAAATGCAGGTCTGAAGGAAGTGAGCCTGTCGGGACTCGAACCCGAGACCTACGGATTAAAAGTCCGTTGCTCTACCGACTGAGCTACAGGCTCAATTTGTCTTTTTCTTATTGGTTCAAAGCGCCGGATTTCACGTCGCCGCGATTGCTTTGACCGGGCGCTGCGGCCCATTCTAAATCCGGGTGGAGATCGCCGAAACCCGTCGATTGAACTGGCCGCCCTGGGATACACAAGGCGCTGCAATTCGTTGGAGGGTCCGCCAACTCTGATGCGGCCGACCGCAGAACCTGACGAGAGTTCGGAGTTCACGGCCAAGTAGCAAACGGTCGGCTGATCAATTGCGCTGGTTCCGGTCGAATTAGCGCGGCCTGGTCTTGCGCTTTCGCGATGCTGCCTCCAGGTCCAGCATTCTCCGTTTGAGCGAAATCCCAGACGGAGCGGAAAAACCGCCCAGCGATCCCGCGGAGCCGATAACCCGGTGACACGGCACTACGATCGGAAATCGATTGCGAGCCATCGTATTGCCCACCGCCCTGGCTGCACCGGGAGACCCGGCCTTTGCGGCCAAGTCTGCGTACGAAAGGGTCTGACCGACCCGAATCCGCCGGCATTCTTTCACCACCCTCCGCTGGAACTCGGTCAAATGCGAAAGGTCCAGCGGCACGTCGCTGAAATCGTCGTCCGTTCCAGCGGCATAGGACTGAATGCGCTCGGCCAAGCGGAGCACAAACTCAGGAGGATTGCTCGAAATGGCGCATATTGCGCTGGTTGCAGCCGCGGCCGCCTGTGCCGACGGGTGTCCCAAGGTGAACCCCTCGAGCGCCTGCCCGGTCCAGCAGACGGCGATCCAGCCTAAATCGCTTGGGAATACATAGGCTTCGCTTCGCTGGCTGCCTTTCGTCGCCGGTGCACTTGCCCGGTGTTTAGCGGGGCGTTTGCCGATGGTTTGAGCCACTTTGACACTCCGTTGGATGGGTACCTATACTTGAAACAAGTGGTTCGCGGAAAAACCGCCGCGAGAGTAGCGGCGGCTGGTAACGTTGAATTGTAGCCGCCTGTGCGGCGGCACAACAGCGGAAGGAGCCTGAGCGTTCTCATGAAACAGCGGAAGGAAAGGAAATCGCACATGGGTCGCTATCACACCTACAGTGACGACTACTATGTGAACATGAATCTGAACACGGAAATGGAGCTTCCGCAGACCCGCGACGCCGTTCTGCACTACTTCGAGCAAGTCAAAAAACACTATCCGGCGATGCGGAACTTCTACAGCCGCGAACGGGGCGAGTTCGTGCTGGAAGAGGACAAGGACCGCGGCGACTACCGCTGGACCAGCGTCGAACCGCGGCGAATCTGTTCTGGCTTCGTCAACCCGCCGAGCGCGGATGAGGCCCTTGCGCAGCATGCCATTGTCCTCGACATCGTCCCCTACGCCCTCTCCGTCAGCCCGCTCGACTGCGAATCGCTGAACGTGATGTACGGCTTCGATTTCACCTACCGCGGCAATCACAACCAGTTGCTCGTGGACGCTTTGGGTGTCTTGCCCGCGTTCGAGAAGATGACCGAGATTCCCGGCGCTACCGTGCTGGCGGCCGAGCCGTCGATCCAGTTCGCCCTGGATGAGGAATGCCGCACGCAGTGCCGGCTGAGCATCGAATCACGAACGAGCGCGTACCACGTGCGGACGAAGGAGTTTCCCGAGGAGCAACTCAGCGTGTACTTCACGGCCCGCCGCTACGGCAGCCTGGAAAATGGCGAGACGTTCGTCTCCGCCATGAATCGGTTGGCGGAAATCTGCCGCGAAATCGTGGACGGTTATGTCGTGGAGAACGTGCTCCGTCCGCTCCAGCAGACGATTGCGATCAGCTAGCAGAGACTCACGTAAAGCGCTCGCGTGGCGAGTGCAGATGGCTTACTGCCATTCTTAAACCCGCCCCTCCGCGCGATGGGCGAGCTTAGTCGTCGCTGCTATTTGCCCGCTTTCTCACCAGGCACTTGATATCCCTCCCAGAGCGGATCAATTTGCCGCTCTTCGATCACCGGATCCACGAGGCCATCGATCCCCGGCACGATCATCTTGGGAAGCACGACTCGCTGCCCGGCTGGATCGCGAAAGAAGGTCCTTGGCAGATTGAGGTCCGATTCCCATTTCGCGAGAGCCTCCCACAGGGGCTCGTCGCTGCCCTGCTCGTCGACGGGGCGGCTGAAGAGGGGAAGTTTCGTGCCAAATGCCGGCTTGCCCGCGGCATCGTAACCGATCCCCTCGATGATGATGTTTTTGACTGTCACCAGCTCGACCCATTTGTCGATCGGGAACTTCTTCAAGTGTTCCTTCATCCGCGGCGTCAGTTGATCCTGAGGAACGTCCTTGCCGACCGTTTCGGCGTCGGGGCCGAGCTTTACGTTGAATTCCAACTTGAGCTTTGCCTCCGGATCGACGCGATAACCCTGCTGTGCCATCGCATCCGCCAGGCCGGCTGCTACGGCCTGCTGAAATTTTGGGGGCACTCCGGACAGGACGACGTTGACTGTGATGCCCGGATGCCAGGCAAAGGCGGCGGGATCGCGAAAGATCGGATCGTACGCCGCGGGGGGCAGCGTGGCCGCGGCCAGTAGTGTGTTTGCCGTCTTGAGCTCCTCCGCGGGCGCTGACTGAAGCTGCTGCACTTGCGCTGGATCGGCAAGAACTCGCACTGTCCACAGCCGTCCGTCGGGGGCTGCTCCGGCGGGGATCGAATCGGCCCGCCCTTCCTGCGCCAGGATTTCCTTGACGCCCAGATGAAAAAAGGTGTGGCTGCACAGCAGTAAATTCTTGCCGCACCAGTGCAGACGATTCTCGGCCAGCCGCTGCTGCACGCGCGCGTATGTTTGCTCCACCGAATCAGACAATTTGCCGGTCGCCAGTTCCCACACGCCGATCAAAGTATCGGCCCGGTTGTTTGCCAGAGCCAGAGCGACTTGAGTGCCGCCGGGCTCCATCGCGATCGTCTGAGCGCGCCAGTCGGCGGGGAGTGGAATCGAGCCGGCCCGCGAGCCGTCCGCTGCCGCCAGGAAAATGAGCTCTTGGCCGACGACGCCGGCCAGCCATTTTCCGCCGGGTGTCATCAAGGGCAGCCACATCTGCTGCGGCGCGGTGGCCGCGACCTCACCGCCGGGCAGAGCGTGCAGCCGCAAAATGCCGTCCACGTGAATCCACATCCGCTCTTCGCCTGCAAAGGCGATCCAACCGATGAACTTCGTTGTCTGCGGCACTTTGAAGTATGCGACCCTCGCTCCTTCCTTCGACCACACCCAGACCCGCTGCCCGATCGCCACCGCCAGCCGATCCCCGGAGGGGGAAAGCGCGACAAGCTGCGCCACGCCGTCATTGCCAGGCTGAAGCATTTCGTCATCCGGCGTGTCGGTCTGCCACAAGTGCACGCGACCAACTGGTTTTGTCTGCGTGAGGTCGCAGCGAACCCAATCGAGCGCGTTTCTGCTATTTGGTCCGACGACACGGTCGATGACTGCCGCCTGGGCCGCATCGGGGCGGGCGAAAGCCGCGCCGCCTGCGATGCGCAGCTCGAGCGCGACATACGACTTGAGATTGGCCGCCGGTTTGACTTCGTCGGCGGTAACCTTCCATGTGGCCGGATCGGCCGAGGCCAGGGCCACCGACGGCACCCAGGACTTTCCGCTGGGCTTGGGTTCTCGCGCCGGAATCGTGATGCCGCCGCTGACGCCGGAGTTTTTGGACGATTTGGCCCCCGGCTTGCACCCGTTAGAAATCGCAGCGGCGAGCACTACGGTAATGGAGAGAACCAGGAATCGCGGGGGCATGGAAAACTCCTGCGAAGAAGCACTTGTCTGAACTTCCAATAGCGTTTCCGATGGAGGCGCGCTTGTAAAGACGACGGTGGCCAGCACTTGCGGCACCGACCCCTCGCGTCCATGACTATCCGTCGCCGACCTACGTCTTAGGACAGGTTGAACACCTGTCCCAAGTCAAGCCGAGTCCCAGGCCGTCGTCGTCGCGCGTTTGGACTTGTCCCGCCCGCTCATCTGGTCTTCCACGGCTTGACGTGCTTCCAGCACGTGCGTCACGATCGACTGCATACGGTTTTCGTCTACGTAGGGGGATAGGACGTACGACTTGAGCGCCACGATCGGCTCGCCGTAGTCGCTGGCCCGGTAGCTATCCGTAAAGCCGATCGCTACGCCCCGGCCGGCGAGGGCCTCGGCATGCACTCGCTGGTAGATGCGGCGGTTGAATTCGTTGAAAGTTCGAAGCTGATCGCGGAACGACGGGTCGCTCCGCTCTCGCTGCTTGACCCGAAACGTATCGACGCCGCTGGGATAGGCGCGAAACAGCGTCACCGGGCCGAAATTCTCCTCGTTTAGCACCGACAGTTCCGGCCGGCCGACGATCAGCTCGCGAAGGATCTCAGCCATTTCCACCGCGTGCCCGATCAGCGCCTGGAAACCCTCCTGGCCCAAGAGCAGCAGGTTCGCCAGTGCCGCCATCACGCCGCCAGCTCCCCGCGACGTTTCCAGCGAGAACATGCCGGGGTGGTACTGCCCCGTGTGATAGAGATACGGCATCGACTCGCGCTGCCGCGACACGAGGCGGAAATCATTGCGGTCCTTGAGCACGAACAGCGAGGAGATGTACGGCGCAAAGCCAGTCTTGTGGAAATCGACGCCGATCGAGTCGGCCTTCGGCAAATGGACGATGCGGTTCTGGGCCGCGGCCAGCGCCCGCACTGTGCGGCCGCGAAAGCCGAGTGGATTAGTCGCGAAGTCGTAATCGTCGAACACGCTCCAGGCCCAGCCGATCACCGAGTCGGCGTGCACGTGCGGCGTGTAGTCCAGAGACAGCTCGCTGGTCAGCCGGTCGCGCAGCTCCACGATTGCCGCCAGGTCGTCGATGCCGAACGCGTCGGTCGTTCCCATGGTCGCCACGATCGCGGCAATCCTCTGGCCGGCGGCAACGGTGCCGCGAGTGGCCTGTTCGAGGGCCGCAATGTCGATCGAATTGTCCGCGTGGGTGCGAACTTTGATGACGTTCTGCTGTCCCATTCCCAGCCAGGCCGCCACATTGAGGCAGGCGTAATGACTTTGCTGCGAGCACAGCAGGACGGGGCGAGCCGCATTTCCCGCCAATCCGTTTTCGAGCACGCCCCCGCAGGCTTTTTCCAGGCCGACTTTGACCCCGTACAGCAGCGTTCCGGTGCCGCCAAACGTGAACAGTCCGCCGGCCTTTGCCGGGTCATAGCCCACAAGCTTGGCGACCATCGATGCCACCCGCACCTCGGCTTCCGAGAACCCGCGGCCGCTTTCATCGGTGCAGAGATTGGGATTGTAAATCGACGGCAGCACGACGCCGATAATGCTGGCGATCGACGGATGCGCGACGACGTTCACCTGGCTGCGGGGATGGCCGAAGATCAGCATCCCATCGAGGCACCGGACCAGCTCGGGCAGAACTTCCTCCAGCGTGCGACCGCGGACGGTCACCCGCGCCTCGCTCGCGGCCGCGTAGTCCGGTTCGCGGGGCGTGCCGAGAATGGGCGCCTGCGACTTCAGCGAATCGACACGATCGAGCGCTTTGACCAGCGAGAATACCACGTAACCGTCGTGGACCGGATCGGAAACCGGCGCGGGAAACGCCTGACGCAACGACGATAGTAACTCGTGATAGCGGGCCATGCCGGACTCCGTCTGGTGCGGCCCGGCGCTTTACCGGTCGCGGCGCGGGCGGCGTCCGCGACTGCGGTCGCGGTCGCGGTCTGGTTGCCGCGACGAGCGGGCCGCGATGTTGGCATCGATGAGAATGCCGACGGTCTCCGCCCAAGTCGGTATTTTCTTGTGCACGGCATGCTCGCCGGCATGATCGTTTTCGGCCTCGATATCTTCCATTTCGTCCTCTAGGTCGGGCTCCTGCGGCGCCAGCTCCTCGGGCGAGCGAGCTTGTACCTCTTCCTCGCGCGAGCGTCGGCGAGGCGGCAGCTCCTCGGCCGCATCTCTTGGCGCAGCTTCGCGATCGCGGCCCCCGCGCCGGCGACGCCGACGGCGAGGCCCCCCTTCGACGCGCTCGTCGGCCGGCGGCGGCAGAGTCGCTGCGGACGATTCGCTGCCGGAGTCAAACAGCTCGGGTTCCAGATCGAGTTCGGGCTCTGGCTCCCGATCCAGATCCATATCGAGTTCCATCTCGGGGACCAGTTCGACCTCACGGTCGATGTGCCGCTCGGCTGGGGGACTTGCCGTCCCTTCCTCCCGCCGTCGGCCGCGTCGTCGGCGACGCCGGCGGCCGCGCCGCTGGGGTTCCCGGTCATCACGCGGCACCTCGCGCGAAACTTCGTCTAACTCCTCGTCGGTCGCCGCGGGGGGCAATTCGATTTCCGGTTCCGAGCCGAAATCGGCGTCCAGGTCGATGTCCGGCGCGACATCGTCCACAAAATCGCGACGGCGCTGCGACGTTGGGAACGGCGGCTCTTCAGGTTTGTAGCGCGGCTTGAACTCCTCCAGTGGGTTTCGTTCCACGTCCGGCAGTGGGTCCCTTTCGGCAACTGGCGGACGTTCAACCGGCGCCCTCTCGGGCGGCGGTGGCTCCGCAGCGGGAGGTGCGGGCTCCTCCGCTGGAGCTAGTCCCAATGCTCCCAGCAAACTGTTCCAAGTGCTCTTGGTCGGTTTGGCGGCAGGCTTTGCTTCCTGCCGGAGCTTGGGACGCTCGCGCGGTGGAGGCGGGGGAAGGGGTGATGCCGGGGCTGGCGTTGCAGCGCGAGTTTCTTCCGCCATGGACGAGTCAGTCGTTTGCGGCCTGGCAGGCGCAGCGCCCTGCACGCCGATTTCGTCCAATAGCGCGTTCCAGTGGTCCGTTTTCTTGGGCTCTGTCATGGAAAGGTGCGAACAAAAGACGCCTAGGGGATTGCGAGGCGCGAAATCTGCTGCCTCACCTCATTTTTGTCGAAACCTTAAGTATATCGATTGGGGCTAATCGTGGAAAGTCCTTCGCTGACAATAGTTTACGCTTTCGCAGCAATGGCATACCCTGACCATTCAACGCTGCCTGGGTAATGGCAAGGCGTAGAATTGGCTGGCTCAAGTTACCGATGAAGATCGAGAGGTTGTAATGGCTCAGGACACTGCATTAAACCGCGTCACTGACAGCCCTTATGTGGAATTGGTCGAGTTGAAGGGCCACATCATCGACAGCCTGATTCTTCCCAAGGTGCTGGACTGTATTACCGCGGCAGGCGGGGCTTTCAAGATCCAGAAGATGACCATCGGGCAGGCACGGGAGGATGCCAGCTACGCCCTGATCGAAGTGGCGGCCCCCAGCGAGGACAAGCTGGACCAGGTCGTGGCCACAATTGCCGACCATGGTGCCGTGCCTGTCGTGAACCAGGACTGCCGCCTGGTCGCGGCCGACGTCGTCGGAGCATTTCCCGAGTCCTTCTACAGCACCACCAATCAGCGAACTGAGATTCGCCTGGATGGGGAATGGATTGAAGTGAATAACCAGGAGATGGACTGCGGCATCTTTGTCGATGCCGCCGCCAGGACCGCAAGCTGTCGCGCCATGACCGACGTCAAGCTCGGAGAATTGTACGTCGTGGGCCATGCGGGGGTGCGCGTCCACCCGCAGCAGCGTGAAACGCAAAGCCACGGATTTGAATTCATGTCGAGTGCGGTCTCCACGGAAAAACCCAAGGGGGTCGCGATCCGACAGATTGCCCAGGAGTTGATCCGCAACCGGCGGGAGGGAGGCAAGACGCTGCTGGTCGGCGGACCCGCCATCGTGCACACCGGCAGCGACGAGCACCTCTGCAAGCTGATCCGCAAGGGATACGTCAACCGGCTTTTTGCCGGAAACGCCCTGGCGACGCACGACATCGAGCAGGCGCTATTTGGCACCAGCCTCGGTGTCCGGCTTGATTGCGGCGACATCGTCGAAGCAGGGCACGAGCATCACTTGCGGGCCATCAACCGCATTCGTCGGCTCGGCGGCATTCGTCAGGCGGTCGAGGCCGGAGTGCTCAAGAGCGGCATCATGTACGAATGCATCAAGAACAAAGTGCCGTTTCTGCTCGCCGGCTCTATTCGCGACGATGGGCCGCTGCCGGAGGTGATCACCGACGTGCTCGAAGCGCAACAGAAGATGCGCGAGCAGATTCGCGACGTCAGCTTTTGTCTGATGGTGGCGACCACGCTACATTCGATCGCCGTCGGCAACCTGCTGCCGGCGTGGGTGAAAGTCGTATGCGTGGACATCAATCCGTCCACAGTGATCAAGCTATCCGACCGGGGCTCGTTCCAGACCGTGGGCCTGGTGACCGACGTTGAGCCGTTTTTCCGGGCGCTGGTGAATGAGGTGCAGCTCCTGGAGTAATTCAAGCAGCAAGCATGTTACGAAGGCGTTGCGCGGCGCGGACCGACGGACGCGTAGAATGCCGGCAGATACAGGGGGAATTCGAATCCTGGGAGCCGGTCATGCAACGCAATCTTGGTGTCCTGGCAGTTGTGCTGACTTCGGCGGCGTTGGCACAGGAGGCGCCCGCGCCGCAGCTCGACGTCGCCAAAGGGCGCGTCGTCGAACGGCCAACCGAACAGGTCGTCGGCCAGTTGTCTTCGCCCGTGGATCATGCTCCGGCGCCGGCAGAGAAAGCCGCCGATCGTACGAAGCGAGTCATGATCGAGCCGGCCGTTGAAAAGCTGGTCGGCGACGCTCAACCGCCCGATGCAGCGCCGACCGAAGTGCCAACCGAGGCGGCAACCAACGGTGCCGGCGACAATCCGCATGTCGAACCGGGCAAGGTCCAGTGGCACGACGGTGTCGCGGCCGCAATGGCCGCTGCGAAGAAATCGGGAAAGCCGGTGCTGGTGTTTCATCTGCTGGGCCAGCTCGACCAGCGCTTCACGTGAACGAACGCCCGCCTGGCGAGAACCGTGTTGTTCTCAGACGACCAGGTGGCGGCACTGATTAACGAAAAGTTCGAGCCGGCATGGCAATCGCTGCGGCCGGTGCCGCGGGTGACGATCGACTTCGGCAATGGCGCGGTTGTGAAGCGGACGCTGCACGGCAACGTGGCGACGTACGTCTGCAATTCCGATGGGACAGTGCTCGACATCCTTCCGGGGATTTACGAGCCCAAGACGTATGCCCGCGAGCTGTTGGGGCTGGCAAGGTTATTTGGCCGGTCAAAACGAGGGAGCGTCGGCGCTGACGCGTTCTGGCGGAATTATCATCGCTCGCAGGCTGAATCATTTGCTGCGGCCTCAAACCCGGCGGCCAGCACGCCCACATTCCGGGGCATGTCGATTTTCGGCACCGAGCGCCCCACGCGCCGCGCCATTCGGGGGGAACAGCCGCCGACAAGTGCAGCCGGCACGTCACTGACTGATTCCCTGGCAGAGGACACCCGGATGAACGAGACGACGCGGCGGCTGAAGATTCATCTGCGTCTTGCGAAATCGGACGATGTCACACCTGATGCGATCAGCAAGTGGCTCTACCGGGAAGTCCTCGGCACCGATCTCGACGATCCGTATCTGGGCCTCAAGGAGATGCTCTTCAAGAACTATCCGTTCGTGGAGGAAGATGCGGATGATTAATCGGGGTTACCGAAAATCCCGCGACTTGACCGTCACATCTCCCAGCCGCTGCGAAAAATCTTCGATCCGGCTGACGACGACGTGGATCACCGAGTCCCGCTTCTGAAGAACGCCGTGGACGATCCAGGCGGGGCTGGTGCGGGCTGCCGTGTAGTAGCGCTCCCAGATCGGCTGCTTGACGACCAGGTTGGCGATGCCTGTCTCGTCTTCTAGCGAGACAAACGTGATTCCCTTGGCCGTGCTGGGCCGTTGCCGCAGAATCACCAGGCCCCCGACCTTCACGCGGCGGCCGTCGTCGATTTCTGCGAGTTGCTCGGCCGGCGTCACGCGGCAAGCGGCCAGTTCGCGGCGGAAGAACGAGACTGGATGCGCCTTGAGCGACATGCCAGCGGCGCGATAGTCGGCAAACACCTGCTCGATCAGCGACATCCGCGGCAGCGTCGCCACCGGCTCATCATCCGACAGCCCAGACAAGAGCGGCATTTCTTTCTTCTGCCGCTCCTGCCCCAATGCCAGCCACAGCGCATTGCGGCGATCCAACTCCAGGGAGCCGAATACATCGCCTTCTGCCAGTCGCGAGATAATGGCCTGCGACAGCCCCGTGCGGCGGACGAAATCGTCCAGCGACGTGAACCGACGGGCGGTCCGCGCTGCGACGATCTGTTTCACGGCCGCTTCGGGAATCCCGGTGGGCAGACGGAAACCAAGTCGGATGGCGGGAGACTCAAGTCCCCGGTCGTTGCTGCCCTGTGACTGTGGACTCATATCTATCGTGCTGTCCCACTGACTATGGTTCACATCCACCGGCAGCAACTTGACCCCGTGCTGTCTTGCGTCGCGAATGAGCTGGGCCGGAGCATAAAACCCCATCGGTTGGCTGTTGAGGATCGCCGCGCAGAACGCCGCCGGGTAATAGCATTTGAGCCACGACGAGACATACACCAGCAGCGCGAAGCTCGCCGCGTGCGACTCGGGGAAGCCGTATTCGCCGAAGCCGCGGATCTGGTGGAACACGCGATCGGCGAACTCCTGGGTCAGGCCGCGCTGGAGCATGCCGTCGATGAGCTTCTTGTGGAACTGGTCGATGATCCCCGGCCGTCGCCAGGCTCCCATCGCTCGGCGGAGTTGATCCGCTTCCCCCGGCGTGAAACCCGCCGCCACCACCGCCAACTGCATGGCTTGTTCCTGAAACAGCGGCACTCCAAGAGTTCTCACAAGAACTGCTTCGATTTCCTTGTTGGGATAAGGAGGAATGGCTTCCTCGCCCTTGCGCCGCCGCAGATAGGGATGCACCATGTCCCCCTGGATCGGCCCCGGCCGCACGATCGCCACCTCGATGACCAGATCGTAATAGCGCCGCGGTTTCAGCCGCGGCAGCATGCTCATCTGGCCCCGGCTTTCGATCTGAAAGACCCCCATCGTGTCGGCCTGGCAGATCATGTCGTACACGCGCGGGTCCTCCGCCGGCACGGTAGCCAGCGTCAGCTCACGACCATGATGCCGCTTCACCAGGTCGAAGCACTTGCGGATCGCCGTCAACATTCCCAGGCAGAGGCAATCGACCTTGAGAATTCCCAGCTCATCCAGGTCATCCTTGTCCCACTGGATCACCGTGCGGCCTTCCATGGCCGCGTTCTCGATGGGCGTCAGCTCGCATAGAGGCCCGCGGGTCATCACCATCCCGCCAACGTGCTGCGACAGATGCCGGGGAAAACCGAGCAGCTCGTTCACGAGGTGAATCAGCCGCCGCCCCATGTCGGAGGCCGGATCGATGCCGACCTGGGCGCAGCGATCGGCCAGCTTGTCATCCTTGGCATAGCCTTCTACCTGCTTGGCCAGCGCATCGACCCGGTCGAGCGAAAGGCCGAGGGCTTTCCCGACGTCGCGGACGGCACTCCGCGTGCGGTACGTGATGACGACGGCGGTCATGCCGGCCCGCTCGCGGCCGTATTTTTCGTAGATGTATTGCAGCACCTCTTCGCGCCGCTCATGCTCGAAATCGACGTCGATGTCCGGGGCCTCGTTCCGCTCTTTGCTCATGAACCGCTCGAAGAGGACCTCAATTCGACCGGGGTTAACGCTGGTGACGCCGAGGCAGAAGCAAACAGCAGAATTGGCCGCCGAGCCGCGCCCCTGGCACAAAATTCCTCGCTGCCGGGCAAAGCGAACGAGGTCCCACACGGTGAGGAAGTACGCCTCGTATTTCAGTTCCTGAATCAGGATCAGCTCGTGCTCGATCAGTCGGCGGACTTTGTCGGGAATGCCGCCCGGATATCGCTCGTGAGCTCCTTTCCAGGCGAGGTGCGTGAGATACGCCATCGGCGTGAAGCCATTGGGAGCAAGTTCCTCCGGATACTCGTAACGCAATTCATCGAGCGAGAACGCGCAGCGGCCGGCGATCTCCAGCGTGCGGCGGACGGCATCAGGTACGGCGGCAAAGGCGGCGACGATTTCTTCGATCGGCCGCAGGTGGCGCTGGGCGTTGGGAAATCGAGCCGCCTCGATTTGCGCGACGGTCGTTCCCAGCCGCGTCGCGGTCAGCACTTCGTGCAGCGGTTGCCGGCTTGGCATGTGGTAATGAACGTCGCCGGCAGCGACCAGCGGCAGTTTTGTCGTTTTGGAGAGTTGCTCGAGTTCTTCGAGAAGATGTGCGTCATCTGGTCCGCGGAACAGCTCGGCGAGCATATAGCCGCGGTCGCCAAAGATGTCGCGATAGGTACGGAGTGCAGAATGCAGAGTGCAGAGTGCAGAATTTCCGACATCGGCACCTGCCGCACTCTGCACTGACACCACGCCAGCAATCAGACCCGCGGCATTCTGAGCGATGTCATCCAGCGTGACCTGACACTCGCCTTTGGGCGCTCGCCGCCGGCCGATGGTGATCAGTCGCGAGAGGCGGCCGTAGCTGGCGCGGTCGGTCGCCCAGAGCACAACCGGCAGGGCATCGGCCGGGTGCATCTCGGCCCCGATCAGCAGTTTGAACCCGATCTCCTTGGCCGGCCCGTGTGCCCGCACGACGCCCGCGAGGCTCTCGCGGTCAGTCACTGCCAGTGCCGAGTAACCGAGTTCCGCGGCGCGGACCACCAACTCGTCGGCGTGCGAGGCGCCTTCGAGAAAGGAGAAGTTCGTTTTGCAATGCAGCTCGGCGTACATTCGTAGGACAGGTTTTCAACCTGCCGTGTCTTTTGTGGACAGGTTGGAAACCTGTCCTACGCAAATAATCCGTGCATTCCCCAGGCCCCATCTTCCAATCGCCGAAAGAGCCAGAATCGCTCCCCCTCTGTGGTCTCCACGCGGTAGTAATCGCGGCGCACCGAAGGCCCGCGCCACCAGCCGGTCTCGATCCGCTCCGGCCCAAAGTTGCGAGCCACGCGATGCATCTGGCCGCGAAAGCAGAAACGGATCGGCGGCCCGTCGGGCACGACCGACATCACTTCCAGAATCACCGGCGGATCGAGCAGCTCCAGCGGGCGAAACAGAACGGAAGTACGAAAGTCTCCAGTCCCGAGTCCCGAGTCCGGAGTCGAGATATGCCCAAGCGACTGGTGACTGGGGACTCGGGACTGTGGACTTGCCCGCCGACGCTTCGGATTAGTGGTTCCGGTCAGCGGCACTTCACGAAACGCTTTTTCCGGGAGCGGATCGCGAGCCAGCTCCGGCCGCACAACCGCATCCATCCCCAGCCGGCCGCTCAGGCGATCGATCAGCAAACTCAGCTCGCGCGTCCCTTCGAGTATCCTGCCGCCAAATAGCTCCGACTGACGGCATTCCAGCGGCGCGCTTTGTGCAACCTGCACCGTGAGCCGTCCCACCGGCCCCGGCAGGCGCCGCTGCTCGAACTGCATTCGCACCAGCTCCCACAGATGTTTTGTGACCGCGCTCGGGCGATACAAGCCGACTTCCAGCCGCAGCGGCGCAGTGCCGGCACAATCGAGCCGGCAAACGAGCCGCACGGCTCCTTCCTGCCGCTGCTGCATGGCCCCAGTAAGCCGCTTCAGAAGCTCCTGGAAAATTAGCTCCAGACATTCCCAGTCATCGCGCGGCACATCGAGAATCCAGTCCGCTTCATATGACGGCGACGGATGATGCGGAGCGATCACTTCTTCCGCTTCTCCCAGCAACTGCGCCAGCCGCAGCGGCAACCGCTCGCCAAATCGGGACGCCAAAGAATCTCGCGGCAATTCCATAAGTTGTCCGGTCGTTTTCACACCAAGCTGCCCGAGCAGATCGACCGTTTCGTATGGCACACGCAGTGCGTGAATTGGCAGTGATGCCAGGGAACTTCCGCCAAAGGTCAGCGCCCACGCGGCGCCCACCGTCTCGGCGATTGCCAGCTTCACGCGATAGCTTTGACTGACAAATTGCTCGCGGGCGGCGGCAAGCAACGGTTCTTCGCCGCCGAAAAGGACGCCGATGCCGGTGACGTCGAGAAAGAGAGCGGAGAGACCGCTTTCGTCCGTAGTAGGCATACTCCGTGTGCTGTCGTTGCGGAACGGGACACGGAGTGTGCCTACGGACTCTACCGTCTGCCAGCCGACGAGCGGGCTGAACCGTTCGCACTGCTCAGCCAATCTCGCTAAGGCGGCCAGATCGGCGGCCGGGTCGTACAAGTAGGTAGTAGGCACACTCCGTGTGCCGTTGCTGTTCACGGCACACGGAGTGTGCCTACTACTTATTGCGCGGCTAACCAGCGCCTCTGCCTCCGCCAGCGGCATTCCCGGCCGCACGCCGCAGGCATAGGCCACCCGTGAGCAGGTGACGAGGCACTCCCCGCGGCGCGAATCACGGGTGTAAATGAGAATTGGTGGGTGAGACTGAGCTTGCGAAGCCACGGCCGTGCCGCTAGTTCGGCACAGGTCTCCTGACCTCGCCGAAAGCACCGACCGCAGGTCTCCTTGTCCCCTAGCAGATGGGAGACCTGCGGTCGAACCGCGGGGCGGGGTCGGGAGACCCGCGCCCAACAGTGCGCCACCTCTCCCCTTACGTTCAGACTGCAACGAGACGACCAGCCGTTGAAGCGGCCAGTTGGGGAGCCGGACGCAGAGGATGCGTTTCATGAGAGGCGCCCTCGCTTGCGCTGCGGGTTCGTATGTGCCCCATCCACTCGTCGATTTCCAGCTCCACCGACTGCCCCGGATGACTGCCGCGGCAGCGGGTCACTTCCACGTGCAGCCGCCAGCTGCCGGACGACGGCCGCGGCGAAACGACAAGCTGCACGTCGGCCCATGATGGTTGCCCGCGGGCTTGCGCCGAGCGAACGAGCAGCCCCAGCGTCCCACCGCTTTCGGCCGCGAGTTGCAGACGGCGAAAATCTCGCGGATCGAGCTGCTCGCGCCTGGCCCACACAGCCGCCACGCCCCGGCAGCGCAGCGCCTGGTCGATGGCCCACAGCTCATCCGCATCGCTCAGGGGGTGAACCACGATCAGCCGCAAAAGATCGATCCCAAGGACCGCGGCGGCAGGTGGGTAAAAACGCCGCTGCCGATCGACCACGACCAGCGACTTCCCGTCGCTACACGCCTGGCGGGCTGCCAGCAGAGCGAGCGTCTGTGCACCCCCCGCGGAAGCGGCCGCGAGCCATTCCGTCACGGAGCCGCGCCGCAGCCCCCCCCGCGGGAGCAGGGCATCCAGCGCAGGCACGCCCGTGGAAAGAACGTCCGCATCCTCCTCGGGCTGACCGCTCTCTACCGCGGCAATCTGCCGGCGGAGCTGATCCAGGGAAGCTGGAGGGACGGCGGCGATCGGGGCAACCATCATAGTAATCACCTTACGTCCATTACTATACATAATATATGTAATGTTCGGCAAGTAACTAAGTTTAAGTTCAGCATGTTGGCAACCCATGCCGCCCTTTCGAAAACCCTCGCCTTTCCCCTCGGACGGGGTACAATTCCCGTGCCGGGGCAGATCCAAAAGCAGCCAAGGGAAATCCAGCCATGAATCTGCTCCAATTACTGCTCTTGCTGTTGATTGCCGGCGTTTGTGGTGCGCTGGCTCAGTCGATCGCGGGTTACTCGCACGGCGGCTGCCTGACCAGCATCGCCCTCGGTTTTATCGGCGCCCTGCTGGGAACCTGGCTGGCTCGACAGGCGAAACTTCCCGATCTCTTCACCATCCAGGTCGGCAATACGCCCTTTCCCATCCTCTGGTCGATCATCGGCGGTGCTCTCTTTGCCGCCCTGATTGCTTTCCTGACCAGGCCGCGAACGACAGTCTGAACGATCCCTTCGGCCATTTCTCTCGACGGCAACCTGCCTCATGGCGTAAGATAGAGGAGGTTATGCCCTGGGCACCTGGAGAATCGATCATGGTGGGACGGAATCTGTCACTGACCGCTTGCGGCTTGCTCCTCATCTTCGCCCCTCTCTCCCGGGCTGATGAGCCGGAGAATCCCTCGCCCAGGCTAACACCGTCGGCCCTCGAGCTGCGCGGCTGGGTACAGCAGCTCAATGCGGATGATTACGACGCCCGCGAAGATGCCGCGAGGAAGCTCACCGAGGCCGGGCCAGCTTCTATCGAAGCACTCGTCGAGGGTCTGGCCAGCGATCAGGCGGAAGTGGCTTGGCGCTGTGGGGCGGCACTCGAGCAGATCGGCGTTGAAGGAGACGAGAAAACGATCGATCTGATCGTCAAGCATCTGGATGCGGCTCAGGCCAAATCGGGCAAGAAGGGAATCAACTCCCTGGCTCGTGATCTCTATGCACGGCAAAAGCAGTTCCGCCGTGACCGGGCAGTCGCTCAGATTCGCAAGCACGGGGGGCAAATAGCCGGCATCGGCATCGAAGGCGGCCTGGAAGAAATGGCAATCGCCCCGATGATAGGACCCGTCATGATCTTTGACGGACCGGCGATTGCACTGGCCGAGCCACTCCCAGCTCCCGTGGCCGAGCCAGCGGAAGTGGAGGCCCCGGCGGCGATGGGCATTTTTGGTGAATTCGCCAGGGCGATCGCCAGGGTGCTGGCACCTGATGTGGTCAGGGTCGAGCGTGAATTCGCCGACCTGCCGGCGATCCCGGTGCCGGATGCGCCGGCCTTGCCACTCCCGCCGGTCGTCGAAGAAAGAGCACCAGTCGAAAAGCCGGCAGAGGAAAAGCGCCCGGAGGCAAAACCCGCCGAAGATACTGCACTGCCGGCCGTGGAAGGAAGCGAGCCAGCGCCTGTTGCAGAAATCGAGGCGGCGGAGGTGGCAGTGGCGGAGGTGGCTATCGCAGGCGGCATGGCTGCCATGGATATCGGCAGCGACTTGCCCGTGGAGAGCGGCTGGGCGCAACTGGCGCTCGACCAGAACTGGCGCGGCGGTGACGAGGGACTAGCAGTTCTGGCCGATATGCCGGAGCTTTCCCAGATCGAAATTCGCGGAGCGCGTTTGACGGACAAGGCACTCGATCATTTCGCCAATTTACCGCGGCTGGGAATGCTCAACATTCATGCGAGTCCCTTTAGTCGCGACGAATTGCTGAAGTTCCATCGGCGGCGCCCAAACACCATGGTTTATGCCCGTGGTGAAGCCATGCTGGGGGTCAACGCCGACTTTAACAGTTCACCTTTGCTGCTTGCCAGCGTTTACGATGGTTCGGGGGCGTCGGACGCCGGACTGCAAGTAGGGGATATCATCCACCAGCTTGACGGCGTCAAGATCCGTGACTTCTCCGAGCTGACGATCTGCATCGCGGCCAAGAAGCCCGGTGAACAAATCGAGGTGGTTTACGAGCGCGGCGGCAAGAAGCACACCGTTCAAGTCGAGCTCAAGAAAAGAACGGTAGACAACTAAGCGAGCCCGGATTTGGCCGTACGCTGCTGCCTGGCACTCGCTCTAAGCAATCGAGTAGCCCCCATCCACCCGCAATATTGCACCGGTGATGAAGGCCGCGGCATTCGAGCAAAGAAAGACTGCGGCGGGGGCAACGTCGTCCGGCGTGCCCCAGCGAGCCAGCGGCGTGCGGTCGATGATTGCCTGCCGCCGCTCGGGGCTATCTACCAGCGGCTGTGTCAGCGGTGTTTCGATCCACCCGGGAGCCAGCGCGTTCACCCGGATTCCCTGCGGTGCCCAGGCGATCGCCAACGATTTGGTGAGCTGTGCGATGCCGCCTTTGCTGGCGCTGTATGCCGGCACCAGCCCGCTTCCGAAATAGCTGAGCATCGACGCGATATTGAGCACGCAGCCGCGGCTATTAGCAAGCAGCGGCAATACCGCCGCGCACATCCTCATCGCGCCATTCAGGTTGACGTTGATCACGTCGCAAAACACTGCTGGATCGTGCTCTGCGCCGCCGCGGCGAATTGTGCCGGCGCAATTGACCAGGATGTCCAGGCGCGTCAGCGAGCCGGCGAGTTGCTGCACCTGGCTGTCCGAGCTGACATCCAGAGTCACCGCGCTAATGGCTTCTCGCGTGATTTCAGCGGGCAGTTCACTTTGAAAGCGTCGGATTTCATCGTCGGTTAGCCCGGTGGCCACGACGTGGCAGCCGTCCTGGGCCAGCGCCAAGCTGATCGCCCGTCCAATGCCGCTGACACCGCCGGTAACGAGGGCGTGACGCTGGTTTCCGGCAGGGTCGCTCATGAGACAAGATCTGGGATGGGGATAAGACGCCGAGCCATCACCGTACGCTCTGGGGCCGCCATTTGCCACCCTGCCCTGCCTCCGGGCGGATTCCGGCCTCACTACCGACGATTTCCTCGCTAAATCTGTTAAAATCGTCAACAATTTACATGGTGATGGATAAAAAAGTCCTCTTGACTCCTATTCTCCGCACACCCCAGCGCTACGATTCCATCGGCACGCTCGACGGATGCGTCCACACCACACGTGTAGCGGCAGGTCAACGCGCGCGATCCGCGCGGCCAGAGCCAAAACGGGCGTAAACCGGCCAAGAGACAAGTGTTTCGGCAATAAAACCTGCGGGGCGATTGCCCGGGCACCGGCGTTGCTTTCCCTTGACGATGCCGCACCAGCGGCCGCCGACAAAGCCCACCAAGAGATACACCCAGGAATCCGCAGCGATGGCCAAAAAGCCGAGCAAGTCAGATTTTCGCGAAACGATCTTGAAGGGAGGCAAGGGAAAGGTAAACGGACATCACTTGGGCGAAGAAGACCGCGTGGCCGTCCAGGATGATGTCGGCGACGAGACGCCGGCAGGCTTTGACGACGACCTCCCAGTAGGCCTGGAGGAGGACGAAATCTCCCAGGAAGCCGACGGCGATGATAGGGTGGATGCCACCGACGATCCCGTCCGCATGTACCTGATGCAGATGGGCGCAATTCCGCTGCTTAACCGGGCCCAGGAAATCTCTTCTGCCCGCCAGATCGAGCGCACCAGGCTCCGCTACCGCCACAGCATGCTGGCCACGGACTACGTCCTGCAAGGGGCGGTCGAGGCCCTGGAACTTGTCCGCGACGGTAAGCTGCGGCTCGATCGCACGATCGAGGTCAGCGTGACGAACCTGTCCGAGAAGAAGCGGATCATGAAGCGGATCTGGCCGAACGTCGCGACGTTGCGACATCTGCTCCGCGCCAACCACGCCGATTACCGCGTTGCCGTCAGCAAACGGCAGTCGATGGCAGCGCGTCGCGCCGCCTGGAAACGACTCGTGCGCCGCCGGAACAAAGCGGTTCGCCTGATCGAGGAAATGAATCTTCGCAACAATCGGCTGCAACCGCTGTTCGAGAAGCTGGGGGAAATCCTCACACGGATGCAAACCCTCAAGATGCAGATTCGCGAGGCCAAGGTCCATGGATCGTCCGGCGGGCGCACGCGAGGCGAACTGCGCCGCGAACTGGTGAGGTTGATGCGCATCACGCTGGAGACGCCAGCCACGCTGCAATATCGGATCGAACGGACGGAGATCTACCGTCAACGGTACGATGCCGCCAAACGCGACCTGTCAGCTGGCAACCTGCGATTAGTGGTGTCGATCGCCAAGAAATACCGCAATCGGGGCCTGTCGTTTCTGGATCTGATTCAAGAGGGAAATACGGGGCTGATGCGGGCCGTGGACAAGTTTGAATACGCTCGCGGCTTTAAATTCAGCACGTACGCCACCTGGTGGATTCGCCAGGCGATCACGCGAGCAATTGCCGACCAGAGTCGCACCATTCGCGTGCCCGTCCACATGATCGACACCATGAGCAAAGTGCGATTGGTGACGCGGCAGTTGGTGCAGGAGCTGGGGCGAGAACCGACGGCCGAAGAGACCGCCCGCCGCGCCGGGCTGTCGCTGGATGACGCTCGCTGTATCCTCAAGATGTCGCGGCAGCCGCTGTCGCTCGACCAGCCGGTCGGCGATCACGACGACAGCTATTTTGGCGAGTTCGTGGCCGATCATCGCGACGACGATCCGCTCTATGACACGCACCAGCAGGCCCTCAAGCATCAAATCGAAGAGGCGATGCAGAGCCTCAACTATCGCGAACGGGAAATCCTTCGCCTCCGATACGGCCTGACCGACGGCTACGCTTATACCCTCGAAGAGGTTGGAAAAATCTTTCAGGTTACGCGAGAGCGCGTCCGCCAGATCGAGACCAAGGCAGTCCGCAAGCTGCAGCAGCCCTACCGCTCGAAAAATCTGGCCAGCTTTGTGGATGGCGTGGAGACGGCCAGCGAGGAGCAAGAAGCCGAGGGGGAAAACTAGGGGGTCCGGCGAGCGCTGCCGCCCGAAGGAAACTCCGCAGTGCACGAAGGATGGCGACGCCTGGCTTGCAGAAAGCGGCCCAACTGCTTGCAGAATACCCTCGGGTGGGTGCATGATATTCGGCTGTCAGGTCGTCCGTGACTTGCGCCGGTCATCACCCCATCCGTTCTGCGGAGTCTTGCCATGTCCCGCCGTGCTCCTGGTCAACTTGCTGTAGGGCTCGTTTTTCTCGCTGCGACTGCATGCGTCCATGCGGACAACTTGCCGCTCGTCGGCGGTATCGAAGCTCAGCCACTGAAGGCCCAGACGAAACGGATTTCCGAGGCGCTCGCGTTCCTTGGCCAGCCGCTGACGGAGGCGCAAGCGGCTGCACTCAACAAGGCCGCAGCGGACAAAGACGATGCCGCAGCAATCGTGGCAATCCAGAAGGTGCTCGATCCGCTTTGCCTGGCGGGAGTGAACATCAACCCGGAGAGCCGCGTGAAGGTCGCTCGTGGCGCGGCGGAGGCGGAGCTGGTACAGCAAGGGTGGCGGGTATTTCTGGTGAAGGTTCACAACGAGGCCGGAGTCACCGGCCAATTGCGAGCGAGCAGCCCCAATGCGGCTCCGATCTACAAGGCTCCATCTGGTTCGCCGCGCCCCAAGCAAGTGATCAATCCCGATGACATTCCCGACCGCTGGCTCGACATCATGTCGTTCGAAAACCAGCCGCTCGCAAAAAACCTGTCCGGTCTGGGACTCGAGTACCGACTCGTTCAACTCTTCAGCCGGGATGCCGGCAAGCGGGAAGCAAAAATCGCCTTCGACGTCGGTCAGGGTACCCAGGACCTGGGCTTTCGCAATGAGATCAACGTGCTATTTGACGTCGCCCCGGCAGTCCCTGTGAAACTGACCGTCCTGGACGACGACGGCAAGCCGACGACGGCTCACTTCGTCATCCGCGATTCGCAGGGGCGGGTTTACCCGGCCCAGAGCCGCCGCCTGGCCCCCGACTTCTTCTTCCACGCGCAAATCTATCGCCACAGCGGCGAAGAAGTGCTGCTACCACCCGGAGAATACCAGGTCACTTACGGCCGCGGGCCGGAGTACGTGGTGCTGCGCAAGGCCATCAATGTTCCCGCCGACAAGGAGCACGCCGAATCGTTCCGACTCAAGCGGTGGATCAAGCTCACCGACCACGCCTGGTATTCCGGCGACCACCACGTTCACGCCGCTGGCTGCGCCCACTACGAATCGCCGACCGAAGGGGTCACGCCGCAGGACATGATGCGGCACATCCTGGGGGAAGACCTCAATATCGGCTGCGTCCTGTCTTGGGGACCGTGCTGGTATCACCAGAAGCAGTTCTTCGAGGGGGATGTCCACAAACTTTCGACGCCGAGCTATGTCATGCGGTACGACGTGGAAGTCTCGGGCTTCCCCAGCCAGCACGCGGGGCACCTTTGCCTCTTGAGGCTGAAGGAAGACGACTACGAGTATCCGCAGCCGGTTGAATTCGACTATCAATTCGGCGCGGAGAAAGGGCACTTCAAAGGGACGAAGACCCAGAACATCGGCGAATGGCCCACGTGGGATCTGCCGATCCTCGAGTGGGGTTCCAAGCAAGGGGGCGTCGTCGGCTTTTCGCACTCAGGCTGGGGACTGGCTTTGCCCGACTATGGCCCCGGCGGCGAGCGCGTGCCGGTCAATCGCGGCCGGGCGGCCAACAAGCTTCCCGACTATGCCATGCCCCCCTTCGACGGGATTGGCGCCAACGAGTTCGTCGTCGATACAGTCCACGGCGTGTGCGACTTTATCTCCTCCGTCGATACGCCGAGCGTCTGGGAACTCAACGTCTGGTACCACACGCTCAACTGCGGCATGACCACGCGGATCAGCGGCGAGACCGATTTTCCGTGCATCTACGGGGATAAGGTCGGCCTGGGGCGGATCTATGTGAAGCTCGATCCAAGCAAACAGAAACAGCAACTCAGCTTCGACGACTGGGTCCTCGGTGTGAAGGACGGCCGCAGCTATTGCTGCGATGGGCTGTCGCACCTCGTTGACTTTTCAATCAACGGCTTTGGCGTCGGCGAAAAGGGGGACAAGGACCGGGTCAGCTTCCTGTCAGCCAAGAAAGGCGAGAAGCTGTCCGTGAAAGTGAAGGCCGCCGGGGTGCTCGACGAGAATCCGGAGGCGCCCGATGCCGTCCGCATTCGCAATGCCCGCCTCGACCAGAAGCCATACTGGCACATCGAGCGGGCCCGCGTCGGCAATTCGCGGAAAGTGCCGGTGGAGTTGATCGTCAACGGCCAGTCGGTCGAGACCAAGGAGATCGAAGCCGACGGCCAGATCAACGACCTGACTTTCGACTACACGCCCAAGCACTCGAGCTGGGTCGCCTTGCGCATCTTCCCGAGCTGCCATACCAATCCGATCTTCGTGGAGGTGGACGGCAAGCCAATCCGCGCCAGTAAACGCTCCGCTGAGTGGTGCCGCGAGGCAGTCGATGTCTGCTGGGCCAAAAAGGAGCCGCAGATCCGCAAGGAGGAAAAGGATGCGGCAGCAAAAGCTTATGACGTGGCCCGTGCGGCGTATGACAAGGCGATTGCAGAAGCGGTGGATGACACGGGGAAGTAAGTAATCGGGACGCAGGTTGCCAAATTATCCCGCGCGGTGACGACGGTTTGGCCATTAGCGGCGACACCGCAAAGCCCTAGTGGATGGACATCAATCTCTCCCACAAAACCGCCGTCATCACTGGCTCTGCTTCCGGCATCGGCGCGGAGACCGTTCGACTATTTCTTGAGGCGGGGGCTAATGTCGTGGCCGTCGATGTGAATGCGCCGGCTGCGCCGATGCAGTTACAGAAGAAGTATGGCAGCCGCCTCCGCTGCCTCGTCGGCGACGTGTCCAAGCAGGAAACGCCGCGAGCGTATGTCCGCGAAGCGCTGGATGCCTTCGGCCGGATCGACGTGCTGGTCAACAACGCGGCCATTGCCATCATCAAGCCGATTGCCGACCACAGCGAGGAGGAGTGGGACCGCGTAATGAACATCAACGTCAAGTCCCTCTTCTGGTCTGCCAAGGAGGTCGTGCCGGTGATGAAGGAGCAGAAGGGCGGCCTGATCCTCAACACAGGCTCAATCTCGTCGGTCGTCGGACTCGGCCATCAAGGCGCGTACGGCCCGAGCAAGGGAGCCGTGATCCAGGTCACGCGGCAAATGGCCATCGACTACGCCCCATTCGGCATTCGGGTCAATGCCGTTTGTCCGGGAACGGTCGATACGCCGCTCGTCCGCAAGGCCGGCATCGATTCAGGAGACCCGACCGCGTTTCTGAAAGGCCTTGAGTCGGCCCATCCGATCGGCCGCATTGCCCAGCCCGAGGAGATTGCCGCGTTCTTCCTTTTCCTCGCTTCCGATCACGCGCGTTTTTTCACCGGCGC
>DASRJP010000339.1:0-9266 GCA_035649415.1 Pirellulaceae bacterium
TGACCATTTTGCAATTGGCAATTTGCAATCGGGACCATTGCTGGGCCGTCGATTGCAAATTGTTCATTGCAAATTGCAAATTGAAGGCGATATCGAGCTGACCGAATGACTGGGGCTCTTCCAACTTTGGACCTTGGACCCTGGACTAGATTAAGGAGCCCTGTCATGAACCAGCCCGACAAGCTGCAAGTTTCCTGGGATCGCGTCGCCGAGCTGTTGCGCGCGGCCCTCGTCCCGCCCCCGGAGAAAAAGAAAATCCGCACCCCCAGCGCCAAGGCCCGCCTGTTCTACGAGCTGTGGCGCGTGGCCGGTCTCAGCCAGCGGAAAATCGCCCAACGCCACCAGACCAGCCAGTCGGCCGTGGCCCGCGCCTGCCGCGCAGTTCACAAATGGCTCGGCAGAGCTGACGGCCAGAAGCTGGGCGAATTGCCCGCCGAAGAGAAATACCGCGCTCTGGTCCGCACGCACGAGCGGAAGGTGCTGTATGCCGAGCGGAAGCACTTGCGCGACTATCGCCGCTCGGCATTGCCGCTGACGACGACCAAGACCCGCGTCCGCAAAAAGCCGAACGAAGCTAGCGGGGAGCTGGAGCGGTGGGAGGAGACGGTCGTCAAGACGCAGCGCCGCGACGGCAAATGCCTCGATCGGTACGTGAAGCTGTCGCGGGACGAGGTGACAATGGCGGCGCGGAGCCTGCCGCAGAAACCGACTTGTTGCAAATCGCGCCAGGCCAGCGCGAACCAGGTCAGCGGGAACCAGCCCGTCGCGGAGGAGGACGACTTCGGCGCGTGGATCGACCAGCTGGTGGAGGAGCTGCAGTATTTGCATCAGGAATATGCCGAGCGGCTGGCCCACCATCAGCGGATTTACGGTTACATGGACCAGTACGCGCTGAAGCGGGACCACGCGCCGAGCATCCCGCTGGGAGGCTGGGTCAAGCGGCGCGATTTTTCGTCTCGCCGCGACCAGCCGGGGGCGTTCACCACCGACGGCAGCGTCGAGAACAAGGAGTTCACGGCCGAGTCGGTGTACGGCCCGCCGGAGCAGTGGCAGGTGGCCACGCCGGAGTGGTTCGAGCGAAAGCGGCGCGAAGAGGCCAGCGGCCAGCCGACGGAAGTCCGCATGCCGCCGCCGCTGGTCCCGGAGTGCGGTTACGGCACCGCGCCGCCGGCGGGCGCACGGGGTCGGGAGTCGTTTCCGGCCGACGACCCGTCACTGCCAGATGGTTTGGCCGGAAACGACTCCCGACCCCTTCCCCACTCAGCCGACTCAGCGGTCTACTCGCCAGCCGACTCAGCCGACTCATCTGGGCTGGCCGACTCGGGGCAAAACAGCGAAAAACCTCGGGAAAACGGCCCTGAGTCGGCCTGCTGGCCGCCCCGCGCAAGCGACTCACAAACCGACTCAGCCGGCGCAGCATTGCCAACTTATGATTCGGCTGCCTCTTGGCACGATCCGCCGCCGCCTGCCCCCAAGAAAAAACTCCCCGAAGGGATGCCCTCGATGCAGTTCGAGTGGTACGAGTAGCACGTGGCTGTGGCGAAGCCCTAGCCGCTACCGCTCCGGCACTAAGTCACCTTCGCCCGCCGCTTGGCCTTACGCATGCGGAACTTGCTCTTCTTCCGCTGCCGCTTGGCGGGCCGGGTGAGAACCTGCGTGCAGCGCTTGCAGCGCTTTCGCTGGTTGTTAAGGAGCGCCCCGCATTTCGGGCAGCGGCGGTTCTTGAACTTCATCACAAACGCGGTGCGGGGGCGGGTTTCCATGGCGCGTCAGACTAAAAGTAGACAGCGAAAGGTAGGTAGTTTACCGGCCGCTCCGATTGCCAACAATGGCAGGGCGCTGCATCGAAGTATCGGATCTTGGTTTTCGTCGATTCCTATGGCGGGCTCCCCAGCTTCATGCTCTCCAGAATCGTGTCGAATGCCGGCTGGAGCGTCTTCCAGTTGCCGTCGGTGCACTGACAGAGGATGTGCACCCCTTTGTTATTGGTCAGGGCCGTGGCCCGATAGCCGCGCAGCCGCGTCGTGAAACCGGAGCGGGCGACAAATTCGCTTTTGCGGGAGTCCCCAAGTCCACACTGGTAGACCACGGGTTCCTTTTCCTTATACCCGGACAGATCGACGGGAAAGGACTTTTGATAAAACCCGTGGGCCGCGGCGACTGGCGCCATTTCTTGGGCGACTTCCTCCGAGACTCCGGAAAAGGGGTCGTTGATGCCGGCGGCGGTGCCAATCGATCCGGCGATATCCCCAATCAGCGACGACTGCGTGCTGACGTCGATGCGGATCTTGGCGCTCCCCTTGGAGAATTCGGCCCACTGCACGCCGTGCTTGCCGCCGCCGCTGGCCGTCCAGCCTTCGGGATACTGGACGGAAAACGTGCCGTCCGTCGCGTTCCAGGTGGTGTAGTTTTTCGGTGCGGGGACGTTGCCGCCGCAGCCGGCCAGGACTGTGCTCACCACCATCGCCATCGCGAATGCGACGCCACTGTGACCGCGCTTCATGGCTGAACCCTCCAGGTCGTCGGCTGGTAACTTACCGTAGCAACGTAAACCAGCAGCCGGGCGATGGCAAGCGCAGAACAATCGCCGCAGACGCCGACAGGCAACCTGTCGCCATCCGAGTCACAAGGTTTTGAGATACTCCAGCACGGCTTGCTTCTCGTCCTCGGTCAGAACGTCCGGAAACTCGTGCCCGGACGCATCCTTGCCGAAACCGCGGGTGTCGAAGAACGTACGCCGCTCCCAGCCCGATTTCACGTCAGCCGGAATCGCTGCAAACGTTTCCACTTCCAGTCCGACGCGTTTCTGGTCGTAGCCGTCGTCGGTCCGCTTCCAGATCGCGGGGCGCTTACTCGGGTGCAGCACGTGCCACAGCGTCGGGACGCTGCCGTTGTGGAAATACGGCGCGCTGGCCCACACGCCGTCCAGAGGCGGAGCGACGTAGCCCCCCGGATCGCGGACGTACTTCTTTTCACCGAAGTGCGCAAACCAGCTTTTGCCGTAGGCATCGCGATTGGTCGGCGTCAAGGCATCCAGCCGCACGCGGTCGGTTTGCACTTCGTCGATGGGCACCAGCTTCTCGGGGTATTTGCCATCTGGCCCGTACGTGCCGTGGCACTCGGCACAGTTTTTTTCGAATGCGATTCGTCCCCGCTCGGCCAGGTTGCGATCGATGGCGTAGGGATACTTGGGCGCCTCGATCGACGTGATGTACGCAAAGACGTCGCGAAACTCATCCTCCCACTGCCGGAATTTTTCCGGGCCGTTACTGCGGACCATCGCGAATTGCGACAGGGCCCGGTGCCCCTTCTCCGCAAAGCCGTCGATGTACAGCATCTGCTTCTTGCGGAATTGCCACCACGGCGGCGCGTCCAGATCGTGGTGCGTCATCTTCGGCGGCAATCGGTCGGCGTGAAAGTTCAGGTCTGCGTCACGAAAGCCCATCAAGGCCACGCCAAAATTGACCGCATTCGTGGTGCCGTTGGTCGAGCCGAGTGGCACGAAGACGCTGCCAAAATCCATCCGCCCTAGCGGCTTGCCCTGGGCGACCTTGACGGCCCGCGTCTCCTCCGTGAGCGTCTGAAGCGCGTAGAGCGAATTGGGCAGGCCGGGCCAGATCTTTCCCGCGACCTGGCCGCCGTGGCAGGCGAAGCAGTTCATCGTCCACACGCCGGCGCTGTCCACCACGTACTGCAGAGGCCTGGCCGGATCGTCAGGCCGGGGCGTCAAGCCGTATCGGGCGAAAGCCATTTTCCGCCGCTCATCAGGTTTTGCCTGTTCCGCCTGCGTTTTCAGTGGCTCGGGCCAGACTTTCCAAACGCCGTTAAACGTTTCCTGATCGAAGTCGGGCGTGACGTAGGGCTTGTTCACCAGCAGCCAGTAGCCGCGCTGGGCCGCCGATGCGCTGGCCGGAGGTCCGGCGTCGTCGCTGCGCCCCGTGGCACAGCAAACCAGCAACAAGACAGTGGCGGCGGCAAATCGTCGGTTCGATGGCATCGAGACCTGGCGGCAATTGGGGAAAGTTCCGTCTATCGTAGCCTTCCCTCCAAGACCGGCAAGTTTTCTTGGCCATAACTGCCGGACCGAAAAAGGGCGTCACGGTCAGGTCTTGCCCGCGGTGGCGGCTGTAGGCTGCCGCGCCGGCAAAAATCCCACCACGAAGCAAAGCACCATCAGCACCCAGAATGCCATGCACTCCGGGAACCGCAGGTCGTGGAAATCGAGCAGGTGCGGCACGTGCTGGACGGCAATCGCGCCGTTGCCATTGGCCGGGCCGGCTTGTGGTCCGTGGTCGTGCTGGACGTCGAAGATCCAGTTCGCTTTCAGCCAGCGGTCGTAGCCGTGGATCAGGTCGTGGCGGCTCTTCTCGAGGTCCGCGAACGTCTGTTTCCACGCGGGGCTGAGCCGATTCTGAATCCACTTCTGCTGATCGAAGCTCCAGTCGGAATTGAATCCCCAATCGACCAGCAGCTTCATGCCGATCAAGATCACCAGCAGATAGGCCGCGATCTCGAACCGCGGAAAGCGGTCGAGGAGTCCAATGAACAGCCGCGCTGCCACGCGCATCAACAGCATTCCGAGCAAACCGCCGGTGATGATCACCCACAATTTTTGTTGTTTCCCGCCGGCCAGCGCAATGGCCGCCAGGATCGAATCGACGGCAAAGGCAATATCGGTCAGCTCAATGACGAAAACGGTCTTCCAGAATCGCCACCAACTCGCGGCAGTCTCTGGTGGCGGAGCGGCGGGAGCGGATTCTGCGGCTGAAGGCCTGCCGGCACCGGCTTCCGCCTCTTCATCTTCCACCAGACCGTCGAACGGAACGCGTTCTTTGATCTCGATCTCCTCCTGATCCGCCGAGATCGGCACTCCGGTTGCGGCATCGACGAGAATCGGATTGCCGGCCTCATCCAGGATAATCTTCTCGGCCTTCTCTTCCTTGGCCTCGAAGAACAGGTGCTTGACCGCGATATAGACCAGGTAGGCGCCACCGAAAAATTTAACAAACGTCCACTGCAATAGGTACGCGGCGGTGAGCACGGCAATCGTGCGGAAGACAAAGGCCCCCGCGATTCCATACCACAGCGCCCTGGCCCGTTGGTGCTGCGGCAATCGCTTGGCCAAGAGGCCCAGCACAAGCGCGTTATCAATCGAGAGCACACCCTCCAGCAGGATGAGCAGACCGATAACCGCCATGTCCGGCCAGTCGAAGGTCTGGTTGCGGAGTTGCTCGAAGAAACCACCGAGAAAACCCAAAGGCATGGAACATCGTGGTAGCTGGAGGAAGTTTGTCTACATCTTACCGAACGAGTCCAGTCGCGACAGGGCGGGCGGCGGGCCGCTGCGTGTCGTCGGCCGGCCGATCGGCGGCTCTTTCTGCTCCAACTGTGACCTATATTTCTTCGCCCGCTGCGGGCAAGGCGTGGACTTTCCTGTCAGGCCGAATCGCCGGAACAATCGTCATGAACAGCAGTGTTCCCCACCTCGTCGTTGGCATCGTGGTGTTGTCGGTCGTCGTCGGCGGCATGCTGTACGTCGGCCACGAATTCAAGGAGTTTGCCAATGCCGTGCAGCCCAAAGAGCGACCTGATCTAAAGCCGCCGCAACCGCTGTCTGAAGCCGCGCCGGTAATCGTCCAGAACCGCGAAGCGTTTCGCGCTTTAGCCAATCAGGCCCGCTTCGCGATCGGGCAGTGCCCTAAAAAATCGGCCTACTTCAAGAAGCCGATTGGCGAAGGGAAGGTCGTGGTGTGGGACCTGAGCGAAGGTGACTTTAGCGAAGCCCTGTCCCGCGTGCCAGTGGAACTGCGAGCGACGAGCGCCGACGGTCCGGTGACCATGCTGCTGATCGGCAAGCAGGAAGAAGTGCCGCTGGACTTTTATTACCACAAGCAATACTCCACGACGCCGCTGCCGATTTTCAATGCCGGCAAAAGCGACGTGCAGGGGTACCGCGTGGACACCGAGGTGTGCGTGGTGGGTATGCCCGGGGCGCGGCCGCTGGGGCAGTTCACGATCGAAGGTGAATATCCGCCCAGCACGCTCAAGCACCTCAAGCTCGGGCAGCGGAAGGTGATCGGCGACTGGACGCCGGCCATCGGCCGGTTTGCCGAGCTGTGCGTGAAGGGTGTGCCTGCCCCACCGCCGCCGGAGATTGTTCCCAAGGGAAAGGAGGGACTGATTCCGCTCGTCAACCAGGCCAAAAGCGCCGTCGAATTCTGCGAGCGAAAAACCAAGGGACAGTGGGTCAAGAACCTTCCGCAGCAAGCGGTCGTTTGGAACTACCGGCCGCATTATCAGATCGACAACTACCACGGCGTGAATTGGAAGCTGCCGAAGGAATTGCAGGCCGACGGCACGTCGAGCGCAGTTGTTGTGTTCTTTCACATCGATAGCCAGACTCGCGAGCCGCGCGACCGCAAAGATCGCAAACGGTACGACCTTGTCATGGCGGCCGTCATGCTCCCTGGTCCACGACCGCTGGGGACATTCGTGATTCCTGACGATCCGGAGGGGATTCCCAAAGAGTACCGCCCCAAGTACGGCCCGCCGGACGGCGACTTCGCCTATGCCTACTGGATTCGGCGGTTCCTGGAGAGCCAGGGGGAGTTGGTGGGGGAGCGATAAAAACAACAAGTCAAAACGATCAGTGCAAAATGCACGAGTCAAAATGTCGCGGAAGACCGGCTGCTGGCTTTTGCATTTTGCACTTTGCAATGACCATTTTGCATTGTGTGACGGTTGATTGACGCGAGCTGTCTAATTATCGCTTCGTCGTCCAATCGCTGACCTCGGACCTCCTGTCTCACCTGGGCTCGTAGCCCAAGTTCGGGGCGAGCCACCGCTCCATTTCAGCCAGCGACAATCCCTTCCGGCGGGCGTAGTCTTCCACTTGCTCTTTTGTGATCCGGTCGAGGGCGAAGTAGCGGGCCTCGGGGTGGGCGAAATAGAGCCCGCAGACGCTAGCTGCCGGCCACATCGCGTAACTCTCGGTAAGTGAAATGCCGGTGTTTTTTTCGGCGTCCAGTAAGTCGAAAATGGTCCGCTTCTCCGTGTGGTCGGGCTGCGAGGGATAGCCGGGGGCGGGGCGAATGCCGCGGTATCTTTCGTCGACCAAGTCCTCGCTCGAGAGTTTTTCATCGCGGCCATAGCCCCAGTCGCGGCGGGCCCGCTGGTGAAGGTACTCGGCAAAGGCTTCTGCTAGCCGATCAGCGAGCGCCTTAACCAGGATTGAATGGTCGATCTCGTGTTTTGCGTCGAACTCGGCGCAAAGCTTATCGACGCCAATGCCGGCGGTGACGGCAAACGCGCCGATGTAGTCCTGCCGGCCGCTTTTCAGCGGGGCGATGTAGTCGGCCAGTGCGCGGAAGTCCTTTTGGCCCTGACGCTCCCATTGCTGGCGAAGAGTATGCAGGCGGACAGCATCCGAATAAGTAGTAGGCACACTGCCGTCTCGCCGGGCAACGGCACGCGGAGTGTGCCTACTACTTATTACAATGTCATCCCCATCGCTGTTCGCCGGCCAAAGGCCGTACGCTCCATTTGCCGTCAGCCGCTTCTCCCTTACGATCCAGTCAAGCATCCGCTGCGCCTCGTCGTACAACTCGCGGGCATGCGGCCCAACCGACGGATCGTCGAAGATCCGCGGGTACTTCCCCTTCATCTCGTAGGTGAGAAAAAACGGCGACCAGTCGATGTAGGGGACCAGTTCGGCCAGCGGAAAGTCCCGCAGCACTTTGCTGCCTGTAAATGCCGGCGAATCGATGCGTACGGTTTGCCATTCGGTCTGGAACTTTTTTGCGCGGGCCTCGGCCAGCGGCACTAGCTTGACCTGGCGCTGCTGAAACGACGCGGCTAATTGCTGCTGAAGCTGCTCGTTCTCGGCAACGAATGACTGCCGCAGGTTTTCCGACAAGAGCCGATCCACCACTCCCACGCACCGGGATGCGTCCAGCACGTGTACCGTCGGCTCGTCGTACTGTGGGGCGATCTTGACTGCCGTGTGCTTGGCGCTGGTCGTGGCCCCACCGATGAGCAGCGGCACTGAAAATCCGCGGCGCTTCATCTCGCGGGCCACGTGGACCATTTCGTCGAGGCTGGGCGTGATCAGGCCCGACAGGCCGATGATATGGACCTTCTGCTCCAGGGCCGTATCGAGAATTTTCTCCGCCGGCACCATCACCCCCAGGTCGATGACCTCGTAGTTGTTGCAGCCCAGGACGACGCCGACGATGTTCTTGCCGATGTCGTGTACGTCCCCCTTTACCGTTGCTAATAGCACCTTTCCGCGGGTTGATTGCTCCTCCGCTCCGGCGGCTAGTTTCTCCGCCTCCATGAACGGCAAAAGATAGGCCACCGCCTTCTTCATCACGCGAGCGCTCTTGACCACCTGCGGCAGAAACATTTTCCCCGCGCCGAAAAGGTCGCCCACGACCTGCATACCGTCCATCAGCGGCCCCTCGATGATTTTCAGGCACCGGTCGTACTTCTGGCGGGCCTCTTCCGTATCGGCCTCGATGAACTTGTCGATCCCCTTCACTAGGGCGTGAGCCAGCCGCTTTTCCACTGGCTGGTCGCGCCAGGCCAGGTCTTCTGTCGCCGCGGCCTTCCCCTTCCCCTTCACCGTCTCGGCAAACTGCACCAGCCGCTCGGTCGCATCCGGCCGGCGATTGAAGAGCACATCTTCGACCCGCGACAGCAGCTCCTTGGGCACTTCTTCGTACACGGCCAATTGACCAGCATTCACGATCCCCATGTCGAGCCCGGCTTGGATCGCGTGATAGAGAAATGCCGAATGCATCGCCTCGCGGACGCGGTCGTTGCCACGAAAGGAGAACGAGATGTTGCTGACGCCGCCGCTGACTTTTGCTCCCGCGCACACCTGTTTGATTCGCCGAGTCGCCTCGATGAAGTTGACGGCGTAGTTGTTGTGCTCCTCGATGCCGGTGGCGACCGTGAGGATGTTGGGATCAAAGATGATGTCTTCGGGCGGAAAGCCGACCTGCTCGGTAAGCAGCTCGTAGGCCCGCTGGCAGATGCGAACCTTGTCGTCGATTTCGGTCGCCTGGCCTTGCTCGTCGAAGGCCATCACGACGACGGCAGCGCCATACCGCCGCACGAGCTGGGCCCGCCGCAGAAACTCCGCCTCGCCGTCTTTGAGGCTGATTGAGTTGACAATTCCCTTGCCTTGCAAACACTTCAGTCCCGCCTCGATGACGCTCCATTTCGAGCTGTCCACCATTACGGGCACTTTCGCGACTTCGCTG
>DASRJP010000340.1:0-13849 GCA_035649415.1 Pirellulaceae bacterium
TTGCACGCGGAGGCGGGCCTGCCCTTTGGGAACGACCGGGTAGCCGAAGCCGATGACCATCACCCCCAGCTCGAGGAGCCGCTTGCTCTTGGCGATTGCCTCCGCTTCGTCGCCGATCATGATCGGGATGATGGCCGTGGGGGAATCGTGAAGCTCAAAGCCAAGTTTGGATAGGCCCGCGCGCATCGTGCGGACGTTTTCGTGGAGTTTGGCCACGCGCTGTGGCTCGCGCTCGACGATCTCGATTGCCCTTCTGGCACTGCACGCGACGGTGGCTGGCACCGCGTTGGAAAACAGGCTCGGGCGACTGCGCTGTCGCAGAACTTCGACCGCGTGCTCGGAAGCGGCGACGTAGCCACCCGCCGCACCGCCCAGTGCCTTGCCGAGCGTTCCTGTCAGCATGTCGATATGACCGTGGAGGCCGAAGTGCTCGGGAGTGCCGCGGCCCGACTTGCCCAGCACGCCGATGCCGTGCGAGTCGTCGACCACGAGCAGCGCCCCGTAGCGATGGCACAGCTCCGCAAGCTGCGGCAGATGGCAGACGTCCCCTTCCATGCTGAACACGCCGTCCGTGACAACCCAGCGGGCGGCGTTGCCCGAATGCTGCTTGAGCTTGGACTCGAGGTCGTCCAGGTCGCTGTGCTTGTAGACGGCGCGGTCGACCGATTTAGGGACGAGGCGAATGCTGTCGATGATACTGGCGTGGTTCAGCTCGTCGGAAAGGATCACATCCCCTTCGCCGGCGAGTGTGGGAAAGAGTGCTTCGTTGGCGCACCAGCAGCTCACGTAAGAAAGCGCGGCCGGCGTGCCGACGAAGCGGGCGATCGTTTTCTCCAGCTCACGATGGCAGGTCAGCGTGCCGCAGATGAAGCGGACCGACGCCGTGCCGCCGCCGAACTTGTCGATTCCTTCTTTTCCAGCAGCCATCACTTCCGGATGATCAGCCAGGCCCAGGTAGTTGTTGGAGCAGAGGACGATGACCTCGCCGATGCCTTCGATCTGCGCCGTGGGGCCGAGTTTGCCGGTGAGGTGATAGAAGTTTTTTAATTGCCGCGTATCGACGAGCGTTTTGAGAAGCTCCTTGGTGCGCGAGTCGAAAGCGGCATTTGGCATGGGTCGCACCTCTGGAAAATGAAACGGGAGTGGGACACAGATTTGACGGATTGCACAGATCGGATTGGTCTATGGACTCGATGTCCAATCCGTGGCGATCCGTGCGATCTGTGTCTCACCAGTCTACCGTGACACTATCGAGCTAGTGCGGCGTGCACGCAAATCGCTGCTCGGGCAACGACGTGACCGTTGCCGCCTCGGCTGGCAGCGAAGAGAGATCGAGTGCCGGCGGGACTTCGAGCACGACCTTGATCGCCTCCCCCTTCTGCATCAGCCGAAATCCCGTCTCAAAATCGGCCAGTGGGAGATGATGCGTGATGACTGGCGCCAAATTCAGCCGTTTGGAAAGGAGCAGGCTCTCCATCTGGTACCAGGTCTCGAACATCTTGCGGCCGTTGATCCCTAGCACGGTCGCACCTTTGAAGATGATGTCGTTGGGGAGGTCAAGTGGAACGGGCTCCGAAGGCAATCCCAGCAGCGCTGCGGTTCCACCGTTACGAAGCGCTGCGAACCCCTGCCGGATAGCCTTCGGGTGCCCGCTCATTTCCAAGAGAACTTCAGGCCCTTGGTTGTGCGTCAGCTCCCGCGCCCGCTGTGGCCATGTGTCATCGTCAGCGGCAAAGGCCACGTCGGCGCCGAGTTTCTTGGCCAACTCGAGCCGCTTGGGATTGCTGTCGGTTACCAGGATAAAGCCAGCACCTGCCGCCCGAGCGACCGTGACCGCCATCAGACCGATGATGCCGACGCCCGTGATCAGCACGCTCCGCCCGCTCACACCTGCCGCCATCACCGTGTGCACGGCATTCCCCAGGGGATCGAACACGGCCGCGATGTGGTCGGGAATCTCCGGATGCACCGGCCAGACGTTCTCTTCCGGCACTGCGACGAACTGAGCGAAGCAACCATTGGTGTCGATGCCGAGGATGTCCACCTTCTCGCAGATGTGGCCGTTGCCTGTGCGGCAGGGCTGACAAATGCCGCAGCCGATATGCCCCTCGGCACTAACCCGCTGGCCAACCGTGGCCCTCGTCACCGCACTACCCACGGCGACGACGCGGCCGACGAATTCGTGGCCGGTCGTAATGCCGACGACCACGCGGCTCTTGCTCCAGGCGTCCCATTCATAAATATGCCGATCGGTGCCGCAGATGCCGGCGTGGGTCACGGCAATCAGCACTTCGCGCGGGCCGATACGGGGAACCGGTGTGTCCTCCTGCCACCACAGACCGGGACGATCGTGCAGCTTGCGAATGGCGAGCATCGTCGTGGGAAGTTTCATGACAGGGTTCGTATTCCTAGAAATTGGAACTCGTTTCCGATATACTAGAGATCGTCATTCCCGTTTACAAGATGTGAATTCCATTATTTTGGAACCGCATCGGGTCGGCGATGTCTGCTTTCCAGTAACCTTATATCCCAGCAGTCTTTATGGCCACCAAGAGGGTTCCCGCTGCCAAGCCGCGAGTGCAGCCAGCAGCGGAACTAGTTGCAACTTCGGAGCCGCTCCACCAGGTCGTGTGCGACCGCGTCCGCGACAAGCGCAAGAGCCGCGGCTGGACGCTGGAGCAACTGGCGTCGCTGTCTGGAGTGAGCCGCTCGATGCTTAGCCAGATCGAGCGCGGGGCGGCTAATCCCACGCTCGGCGTAGCCTTTCGCATCGCCCAGGCGTTCGGGCTGTCGCTCGGCGATCTGGTTGATACACCCAGGCCCGGGCCTAGGATCGACCTGATTCGCGCCGATGATCGGTCGTTCCTGTTCCGCGACGACCCGCTGGTGCGAATTCGCACATTGTCCCCACTGCACCTGGAAAAAGACGTCGAATTTTACGAGTTGACCCTCCGGCCGGGCGGGGTTCTGACAAGCAGCCCACATTTCGAAGGGACGCGAGAGTTTCTGACGATCGAAGAAGGGCACGTGCGCGTCGCTTCCGCAGGGGAAAGCGTCGAGCTGCGCAAAGGGGATTCGTGCCATTACCCGGCTGACGTGCCGCACGAAATTGCCAACCTGGGCGACGGCGACTCCGTGGCGTTTCTGGTGGATATTTACGGCCGGGGCACTCGCTAAAGTGTGATCCGACCTTCCCCCTATGGGATGCCGCGAACAAAATGGCCCTGGAACATGTCTGACTTCCGCCGTGAAAGGCGCGTCCCGGTGACAAATTCGCTGACCATTCCCCGCATCGACACTCGCCGCGACAACGTGCACGCGGCGCTTGATGCCTTGCGCCAGAGTCTCAGCCCGGCGGGGAATGTGGTCAGCGAGGCAGGGCGGAAAAGGACGATCGAAGTCTTTGGCGAGCCGCTGTCACCGCAGCAGGTCGTCGAGCGGATTTGCGGCGACGTCAAGGCACGCGGGCTGGCGGCGGTGCTGGAATACTCGCGCAAGCTCGACCGGGCGGAGCTGACGCGCGACACAATCCGCGTGTCGCCCCAGGAATTGGCTGCGGCGCACGCGAAAGCAGAGCCGGAATTTCTCGCCACCGTGCGGAATGTGCGGGACAACATTCTCGAATTCCAGCGGGCCATCTTGCACCGCGACGTGGAAGTGCGGCGGCCCGGCGTAAGGCTGGGTCATCGGTATGTGCACTTGCAACGTGTCGGCGTTTGCGTCCCTGGTGGCGCAGCGGCCTACCCTTCGACCGTGCTGATGACGGTCGTGCCGGCGCAGGCCGCGGGTGTGAAGGAGATCGCCATTGTGTCGCCGCCGACGGCCAACGGGGCGAATAATCCGGACGTGCTGGCGACTTGTCACGAGCTGGGGATCGAGGAGATCTACCGCATCGGCGGCGCTCAGGGTGTTGCTTCACTGACGTACGGCATCGAAGGCGTTGCCAAGGTGGACAAAATCGTCGGCCCTGGCAATCTGTTCGTCGCACTAGCCAAGCGGCATGTCTACGGCGAAGTCGACATCGATTCGATTGCCGGGCCGAGCGAAGTCGTGGTGATTGCCGACGAGACGACGCGGCCTGATTTCACGGCGGCCGACCTGCTGGCCCAGGCGGAGCACTCGCCGGGAGCGAGCATCCTGGTGACGTGGAGCGAACGGATTTTGGAAGCGACGGCGGCGGAGATCGAAAAGCAAGTTGCCAAATTGACCCGCGCAGAGTTGACCGTGCAGTCGCTGCGCGACTTCGGCTGTCTGATCCTTGTCCGCGACGAAGAGGAAGCCTGTCTGATCACCGATCTGATCGCACCCGAGCATTTGCACATTGCCACCGCCCATGCCGAGCGGCTGCTCACCAGAATTCGCAATGCTGGAGCGACGTTTTTGGGCAATTACAGCCCGGTCGCCCTCGGCGATTATGCCGCGGGACCGTCGCACGTCCTGCCAACCGGCGGCACGGCCCGCTGGGCGTCGGGGCTGTCGGCCAACCACTTCCTGCGCTCCAGCAGCGTGATTCAGTACGATGCCGACGCACTGAAAACAACTGCACCGCACGTGCAGCGGCTGGCGGACAAGGAAGGGCTGACGGCGCACCGAGCAAGCATCGATGTGAGACTATGAGTCATTTCCGCGAAAACATTCTCGCCATGGCCGGGTACGTTCCCGGCGAACAGCCTCAGGCGGGGAAGTTCATCAAGCTGAATACGAACGAGAATCCGTATTCCCCGTCGCCGCGGGTCGCGCGGGCGGTGGCGGAAGTGCTCGAGCGCGGGCTGCAAAAGTATCCCGATCCGATGGCCGACGCCTTCCGCACGCGGGCCGCCGAGGTGCTCAATCTGCCCAGCAAGGACTGGATCCTGTGCGGCAATGGCAGCGACGACATCCTCACGATCTGCACGCGGGCCTTCGTCGGCGAGGGGGACCTGCTGCGCTTGCCGTATCCCAGTTACATCCTCTACAAGTCGCTGGCGCAGATTCAGGGGGCGCGGTGGGAGGAAGTGCCGTTTGCCGCGGACTGGACGCTGCCAGAAGCATTCCGCGCCCCAACCGAAAAGCTCAAGCTCGCTTTCTTGCCCAATCCCAACAGCCCCAGCGGAACGATGATCACGCGACAGGCGATCGAGGTCCTGGCCAATCATTTGCCCTGCCCGCTGATCGTGGACGAAGCCTATGTCGATTTCGCCGACTTCTCGTGCATCGACCTGCCCGAGAAGAACGAGAAAATCCTCGTCAGCCGGTCGCTGTCGAAGTCATACGCTCTGGCCGGACTGCGTTTCGGCTTCGTGGTTGCTCAGCCGCACATCATCGAGCAGCTCATCAAGGTCAAGGACTCGTACAATTGCGACGCGCTGTCGATTGCGGCCGCGACCGCCGCTATCGACGACCAGGACTGGCTGCGGGAGAATCAGGCGAAGATTGCCGCTACGCGCCAGCGGCTGACGGAAGGACTCCAACAGCTCGGGATAACCGTCATTCCCAGCCAGGCCAACTTCGTCTGGTGTACGCATCCGTCACAGGCGGCAAAACCGATTTACGAGCAGCTCAAAGCACAGCGGGTTCTGGTTCGATACATGAACTATCCCGGTTGGGGCGACGGGCTGCGGGTTAGTGTAGGAACGGAAGGGGAAGTGGACGCTCTGCTCGCGCTGCTTGCCTCAATCGTCGGCGGAAAATGACCAATGACCAAGCACCAATGACCAATTGGTCATTCAGAGAGTTCGATATGCCACGCACCGCCACCATCGACCGCCAAACCCGCGAAACGCAGATTCACCTCGAGCTGAATCTCGATGGCAGCGGCCAGGGCTCGTCGCAGACCGGCGTCGGCTTCTTCAACCACATGCTGGAACTATTCACCCGGCACGGGGCGTTTGACCTGAAGGTCGAGGCCAAAGGGGATCTCCACGTCGATCCGCATCACACGGTGGAAGACGTCGGCATTTGCCTGGGACAGGCGATCAAGCAGGCCCTCGGCGACAAGCAAGGAATCCGCCGCTACGGCCACTTCACGCTGCCGATGGAGGAGACGCTCTGCACGACGGCATTTGATCTGTCGGGCCGCTACTACCTCGTCTTCCAGGCCCAGTTCCCCAGTCCCAAGATCGGCCAGTTCGACACCGAGCTGGTCGAAGACTTCTGGCAAGCGGTCGCCGCCAACGCGCTGTGCAACCTGCACGTCCAAGTCCCCTACGGCCGCAATAGCCACCACATCAGCGAGGCGATCTTCAAGTGCGCCGCGCGTGCGCTGCGGATGGCGGTGGAATCCGACCCGCGAATGACCGGAGTGCCGAGCACGAAGGGTACGCTGTAGTGAAACGGTACCTCGCGACCAATCGTCGCGGCTTGCCAAGAGTGCCGTGAGGCGCGGCGGGGACGGCGGGTTACTTGTTGACGTACGTCTCCAAAAACCGCGCCAGCCTGTGAAAATCGCTGCCGTGCTCGATGTAGCGGACCACCGTCACCAAGGTGTTGGGATCAATCAGGTCGTCGAACGGGGCGAACGTCAGATTGAGCTGGCCCGTGACCGAAACCATCACGCCATTGAGCCCCTTCTCGACCAGCGCCCGGTAGGCGCCCACGCCGAGCTGGCTGCCGAGCATCACGTCGAAGGCGTGGGGCTTGGCGCAGCGTGACTCGTAGCCGAGCTGCAGCCCCGTCACCTTGCGAATTCTGCCGCCGCTTTGGGACTTGTACGCGTCGGCCACCAGGCGGGCGAACATCCGGCCGAGATTCACGTGCGAGATGGAAATGTGACCATGCTCGTCGCGCGGGATTCCTTCCAGATATTTCATCGGCAAGAGCTCAGCCAGTCCCTCGGCCATCACAATCACGCCGAATTCCTTTCCCTCCTCGTCGCGGGCCAGCATCGTCTTCACGATCCGGCTGACGAGGCGGTCCACGTCCATGACCTCGCGAGTTTCCTGCTGGTTGGTGTGCGGATTGAGATAATTCTCCTGGCCACGATAACTGCCAATGATGTCCTCGACGCTGATTACCAGACTGGCCTCGCCGGCAATTGCCGCCCCATAGGCCAGCCAGCCGGCGCTGCGCCCCATGGTCTCCGTCAGAAAGTACGACCGCGAAGCCTCGGCATCGTACAGCAGGTTGCGAATCTCACCGGCCAGAGTTTCCACCGCGGTGAAGTAGCCGAAGGTGAAATCGATTCCCTTGTAGTCGTTATCGATGGTCTTGGGCAGGTGAACGACCGGTATCCGCTTGGCCTGGGACGGCAATCGGTCCTGGAACAGCCTGAATTTGTTGGCCGTTTTGAGCGTGTCGTCACCGCCGATGGAGATCAGCGCATCGACATGGATCGAGCAGAGCGCCTCGTGTACGCGTCGCAGCGGCGCCGACTGTTTGGGATCGTCGAGATGCGCCGGCGACGACACGCTCGCTCCCGGATTGGTGCGGGCGGTGCCGATCATGATCCCTTGCGAGTTGCGGGCCCGCTTCAGCCGGCTGTGCGTGATGCGCACGTAGTGCTTGTCCTCGACAAGCGGATTCTCGGGCGTGTAATCGACCAGCCCCGAGTAGCCGTAGAGAATCCCGATGACTTCCATCCCGTTCCGCAGGAAGGAGACTGCCGCCGTGGAAATGACGGCATTGGCCGCTGGCGCTGGACCACCGGCAAACAGGATTGCCACGCGGCGGATGTTGGTCTGCGGCCGGCTAGGAGCTTCGAAGGAGGTACTCATGCTTGATTCTTGCAGACTCTGGGGGCCGCATCCTTGCCGCGACCCGGTCAACCCCGCGAGCGGGATCTGACGTCGATTTTACGAACAAGCCGCCGGGAATACCAAGGCAAACAAGTGGGATTTTTCGCTCGGAGGCAGCGACGCGGGCGCAGTTCGCCATTAGCTGGCGACAGCGGGCAGTCGTTTTCCCTAGATCGGCCACGAGCCCGCCAAACCCTTTCGCCGCCGGTTGGGGCAATGGGAAGCGGCGGCCCAGGCAGTAAGATGAATGCATTCGCCAGGCCGATCGTTTTTTGCAACTTATCGGGATTCTCCATGCCGCGCAAGCACCGCCGCCAGATGCCGCCGCGCGACGAAAGCGGCGGACCAGATCAGCCGACAACGGGCGGCGCCGAGCGCCTGCAAAAAGTGCTGGCGGCTGCTGGCATCGGCAGCCGGCGCGACTGCGAGGAGCTGATCCGCGAGGGGCGTGTCGAAGTCGATCGCCAGATCGTCACCGAGCTCGGCACGCGCGTCGATCCGCTCCAGCACGAAATCCGCGTCGATGGGGAGGCGCTGCGCCGTCCCAAGCGGCTCTACTTTGCCGTCAACAAGCCCCCCGGCGTCGTCACCACCAACTACGATCCCAGCGGCCGGCCGCGGGTCATCGATCTCGTGCCGACGCAGGAGCGGGTGTTTGCCGTCGGCCGGCTCGATCGCTCCAGCGAAGGTTTGATCGTCGTCACCAACGACGGCGAATTCGCCAATCGGCTGACCCACCCGCGCTACGGCGTCAGCAAGACCTATCTCGTTCGCGTCGCCGGCTCTCCCAGCCAGGACCAGCTCGCCAAACTTCGCCGCGGCATTCATCTGGCGGAAGGTTTCTGCCGCGTCGAGACGCTCCACGTGAAGGGGAAGCACAAGGGGAGCACGGACATGGTGATCGTGCTCAACGAGGGGCGCAACCGCGAAATCCGGCGGCTGCTGGCCCGCGTGGGACACAAGGTCGTGCGGCTAAAGCGGGTGGCGGTGGGCCGGCTGAAGCTGGCCGATTTGCCGCTAGGGGCCTGGCGGCGGCTGATGCCCCAGGAGGTCCAGGGGCTGCTGGCGGAGGCGAAGGAGCGGCGGCGCGAAAGGCGACCGCCGCAGCGAGGCCGGGGGCAGACGAAACCGGTCCACGGCCAGCGCGAGCCAAGTCCCTATCTAGAAGAACAAGCGGCAATGGCGGGCGGCGCGGTGGAGTTGAACAACGAGCGCCAGTGGGAAAGCGACGACGAGTTGCTGGCGGGGGACGAGTCGCTGGATAGCGGCGACGAGCCGATGATTGAAATTACCGACGGGCCGCCGCGCCACGGAAAACTGCCGCGCGGCGATGTGATCGAGTACGACGAGACGCCTCCCGTGGACCAGCGCCGGCCGCAGCGGCGCGGCGGACGCCGGCAATCCGAGAATCGCCGTCGCCAGAAACACGGCGACCGGCCGCCGCAAGGAGGTCGCAGGCAACAAAGAAACCGCCGGAAGGGACGCCGATGACCAATCCGCTGCATGCCGCCTACTACGCGGATGATCTGATCCACGAGACGGTAACCGTCGAGGCCAATGACTCGCTGGCGCTCGACACGTACTGCCTGCGGTTCCTCTGCCCGGACATGGCGCGGCGGATTTTGCCGGGACAGTTCCTGATGCTCCGGCTCCCCGAGTGCAACGATCCACTGATCGGTCGGCCGCTGGCGCTGTATGACACCGTGCCAGCCGCCGACGGCTCGCCGCTCTCCATCGATGTCGTCTACCTGGTCAAAGGCAAGCTCACTACCCGACTGCAAGAACTGGTTCCCGGTCAGCACGTGGAAGTCTGGGGACCGCTCGGCAATGGTTTTCTCCCGCGCCAGGCCGAGCACCTGATCATGGTGGCCGGCGGCATCGGCCAAACGCCGTTTCTCGCCTTGGCCCAGGAGTATCTTGGCTGCAAGCAGTATGGCCGGCCGCTGCGATCGGTTCCCCGCGCCGGCAAAGTCACGCTCTGCTACGGCGCCCGCACACACGAGCACCTCGCCGGAGTCGAGGACTTCCGCAGAATAGGCGTGGATGTGCGGATTTCGACCGACGACGGCAGTCGCGGCAAGAAGGGATTTGTAACCGAGGTGCTGCGGGAGGTTGTCCGCGAAGCGGGAACAGTGCCGCAGATCGTCTGCTGCGGTCCCGAGCCGATGATGGCCGCGGTCGCAAAGATCGCCCGCGAAGCGAACACTCCGTGCGAGGTCTCGCTGGAAGCGCCCATGGCCTGCGGCATTGGCATCTGCTTCACGTGCGTGGCCAAAGTGCGCGACGCCAGCGGCCAGTGGGACTACAAGCGGACGTGCGTGGAAGGGCCGGTGTTCGACGCCGAGAGGATCGAGTGGTCGTAGGATAGGTTTCCAACCTGTCCAGTTACCATGTAGGACACGTTTCAACCTGTCCAATTACCAAAAAGGACAGGTTGAAAACCTGTCCTACGGGAATCGCGCGACCGTCATCTCCTGATACCCTTCCGGCCAGCGGCTCTCGATTTCAACCTGGCCCACGAGATCGCGCTCGTCCAGCTCCGACGGGTACTGGCGAGCCAGCTTGTTCTCGCGATCGACGTAGATCTTCGCCAGGTATTTTCCCGCCGGCAGCGACGGCGATTTGCGGATTTCCGCCGCGCGAGCGGAGTCCCGCGGGGCGATGACGCTCATATGCTGCTGCCATAGTTTTCCCTTGCCAGCAATTGGCCGGTCGCCGCTGGCCCAGCGGTCCGGCGACCAGGATTTGGCCGCCGGATCCCAGCGGTAGAGATCGACCCGCAGCACCATCTGGTCATATTCTTCGGGCACGTCGGTCAGCTTGAGCCACAGTCCGGTCGCCGCGGAAACCTCGCGGCTTGGCTGCGGCAGGTCGGCAGCAGCCGAATATTTGCCCGTGGCGGTCGCGGCATAGTCCTCGATAAAGGCGCGGAACTGCTTATACGTCCGGTCGCCAACGGTCATCTTCACTCCGCCGCCATGCTTCACCTGGTTGGTGGGCTTCAGCAGAATCAGGCTCTTCTCCGGCGCCTTGAGATCGATCAGATCGTTTTCCAGCAGGTGATCGAGCGTCCCTTGTGGATCGCCCAGCTTAATCCAGGAGACCTGCTCGCCGTGCTCCTTGACTTGCTTCTGGTTGCGGTCCGGCGAATGACAGTGGGCGCAGCGGCCCACTTCCGACCAGAAATTGTCGATGAACGATGCCAGCACCCGGTCGGCGCGGGCGTGACGAATGACTTCGTCAGGTAGCTGCGGGCCGAGCTTGCTGTCGCCCGTTTTTGCCGCGGCCAGCTTGGGATCCTGAACTGCCGCGGCAATCCACGCCCGAAAGGCCTCGTACTCCTGCTGGCGGACCTTGTCGCTGACCAGACTTGCCCTTTCGGGTTTGCGGGCGATGAACGTCAGAATCTTCGAGGCGTCCGGATTCTTGACGTCGATCAGACCGGCATCGCGAAGCCCAGCGAACGTCTCTTCCTGCGTGCCGCCGATGTAGTTCTTCAGATCGACGCCGCTGAGATGGCATTCGCTGCAGCTCGAAGGATTCTTCGCGCTCAGGATGGGGGTGATTCGTTGGCGGAAGATCGCCAGGGCATCCTCGGCCCGTGCGACCGAGCAGCAGAGAATTGCTGCCAGCAGGCTGGCGGCCAGCCTGCGACCGCACCGCACTGGCTCTCGACTGGCGGCGTTCATGAGCCGATCCTCTACTTTGCCTTGGCGGACTTCATCAGGTGGACCAGCCGGGCCTTGGTGCGGGCCGATTTGTTGGGATGGATGATCCGCTTGGAGCCGGCACGGTCCATTTTAGTTGCCGCAATTCGAAACTCCGTTTCCGCCTTGGCCAGGTCGCCGGCGGCAATGGCTGCGCGGACCTTCTTCACCTGGGATTTGATGTCTGAGGTCACGGCCCGGTTTTTCGCTCTCCGCTCGAGGCTCTGGCGATGTCGTTTCTTGGCGCTTTTGGTGTGCGGCATGACTGCTGGTAACTTGTGATGAGGATATCGTTTAGGTGGATCCGGTGAGTGACGTAAGAACTGCCGGCTAGTGCGGGTGCATCGCCGGCTGCGGCAATCGAATCGAGCATTTTGACACAGGGGTGGCGGGTTGTCCAGCGTGACGGTCGTGCGGAGGAAAGTGCAACCCGCGGCTTTCGAACCGCGAAATCGCGTACCCCGGCGCGGAGCCAAAGGCGACACGTCGCCAACGGTGCGTGCTCTCGACGCCGACCGCACCGAAGTGCAGTCACCGCACGTGGAAATTGATTTACACCGCCGGTGCTGGCTTGTATACTCCGCTACTTCACTCGCCGCTAACCAATCCCAAGTCGGTGTGCAATGAGCAAAGCTGTGTCTACTCCGGATACCCTGGCCCCGAATGCTTATCGATTGCTGTGGGGCGGATTCATGGCCATTTTGGCCGCGGGGGTGGGGTTCGCGATTCGCGGCGGCTTCCTTGACAACTGGGGGGCTGAATTTGGCTTTACGAGCAAGGAATTAGGCGACATTAGCGGCATGGGGTTCACCGGGTTCTGCTTCGGCATCATTATCGGCGGAGTAATTTGCGACAAGATCGGTTACGGCAAGCTGGTGATTGCTGCGTTTCTACTCCATATTCTGTCGGCGGTCATCACCTTCGCCCCCGTGCCGGGAATGAGCAAATCGACGGTCTATTTGCTGCTGGCCAGTGGATCCTTTTTGTTTGCCTTCGCCAACGGGACGCTGGAAGCCGTGGCGAATCCACTGATCGCCACTCTCTTCTTTCATAACCGCACCCACTATTTGAATATCTTGCACGCAAGCTGGCCGGCGGGACTGGTGCTCGGCAGCGCGTGCGGTTGGCTGCTCGACGATTTCTTTCCCGCGCGTTTCGGAATCCCTGTCCACTGGAAACTGCAATTTGCCTTGTTCTTGGTGCCAACCGTTCTCTATGGGCTGATGTTCTTCGCTCAGCACTTCCCCAAATCGGAAGCATCACAAAAGGGCCTGAGCCTGGGCGAGATGTTCAAGGACGTGGGCATTCTCGGCTCGCTGGTCGTTGGATTCTTGCTGGCCATGTTTTTCGGCGACATGTTGCTCGCGCCGCTATTGACCCCCGCCAATGCCAGCCCTGAAGTGGCTGCCAGCCGAGCGCAAATTGCGAGCATCATCGGTTACGTCATCGGCGGCCTGTTTATTGTCGCGGTGGCGATGATCACGAGATTCTCGATCGGTTCAATACTGCTGTTCATCTTGTTCATAGCACACGCGCTAGTCGGAGCCGTGGAGTTGGGAACCGACAACTGGATCCAGAACATCACTGGGAACATCTTAACGTCAGAGCAAGGGAAGGGGTTATTTGTTTTTACGTCGCTCACCATGTTCGTCCTGCGGTTCTGCGCCGACTTCATCGAGAAAAAGATCGGGCTTTCGCCGGTGGGAATTCTCCTCACTTGCGCAATCCTCGCCTGTCTAGGGCTCAACCTGACCAGTTACGTCACGACGTTTGGCGGCGCGCTTCTTGCGCTCACCGTCTATGGCATCGGCAAGACATTCTTCTGGCCAACCATGCTTGCGGTGGCGTCGGATCGTTTTCCACGCACCGGAGCCATCGCCATTTCGATCATGGGCGGCATTGGAATGATGTCCGCGGGTCTGATCGGCGCGCCTGGGCTAGGTTACGCCAAGGACCGGTTCGCTGGCGAAGCGCTGGAAAAAGCTGATCCCGCAGCTTTTGCCCAATATAAGGCGGAGAAACCGAGCGAGTTTCAACCTTGGACGAAGTTGTTGCCCAATTTGGTTCCCCCGAAGACCGGCTTGGATGGCAAGAAGTTTGGGGAGGTGCAGGACAAGCTGAAAAAGCTGGCAGATCAAGGAAAGAAGGATCCCAAAGCAGCGATGAATGACTTGGCGCCCTCTGAACGAGCTGTGCTGGAAGCGAGCATTGCCGGCGACCGCAAGACGCTTGTGGCAGACTCGTTCATACCTGGCGCGATGGCCGTGATCTATCTCGGACTGCTCGCCTACTTCGCCGCCATCGGCGGTTACAAACCCGTGCACATTGGCGAAGTGAAAAATTCCGGTGGGCATTAAGCCCGCGCGCGCCGACGGAAATCGAAGTTCATTCCGCGCGTGTGAGTCGCAACACGCCCCCCTGTTTTTCGGC
>DASRJP010000341.1:0-8443 GCA_035649415.1 Pirellulaceae bacterium
CAGCGCCCGTGGACACTTTGAGGCGGCGCTCAAGCGGCTCAAGGGGCGGGCGGACGCGACGATTGCTGCCAAGGACACGCAATCCCAAAAGGACGCGGAACTGTCCTTGCTCGAAGCTCGCTTCAACCTGGCCTATACCGATTACCTGCTGGCGCAGACCACGTCTGGACCAGAGGACGACGAGCGGAAAAAACTTCTCACGGCCGCGGCGGAGCAGCTCGATGCCATCTTTCAGGAGTACCGCGGCCAGCGAGTCGGGTATCTGGCCCATCTCTGGCACGGCAAAGCGATCGAGGAACTGGGTGACCAGGCAACGGCAATGGATTATTACGACGAGGTACTTGTCGGTTGCCCGTCTGGAAAAGAGGCCACGGCCGACGACGCGCCAATCTTCGGTCAGGCCGCGCTGTTTCGTCTGCGCCTGATCTCCAAAAAAGAACCAGGCCAGGTGGTCAAGGAGGGGGACGAGTGGCTGCAGGAGTACCCTAAATGGCAATCGACGAGCGTTTTTCAAGGGATTGCCTTGGAGGTCGCCAAACTCAAGATTGCCGCGGCCGACGCGGCGAAGGCGCCCGCGGCCAAGACCAAACTGCTTCGCGAGGCGCTCGTGGCATTGACTGCCATCGGCAAGATTGAGTCGGAGCATCGCCGCGAGGCAATGCTGCTCCGCCGGGAGGTGACGGCCAAGCTTGGGACCGGAGAAGGCTTGTTGACGCTGGGAGAGAGCATCGTCATGGGGGACGAAGCGGCCGCCGCCAAAAACTGGAGTGAGGCGGTCGAACTGTATGGCAAGGCGGCAGAGGCAGCCAACAAGGCCAGAGACGCCAAGCAGGCGGCGGCAATTGCCGAGCGGGTGGCGTCCGTCCGCTATTACATGGCGGTGGAAGAGTTTCGGGCCGGCAAATTGAACGAAGCATTCGCTTCCGCGGCCCAGGTCTTCCGCGATCATCCCGAAAGTCCGATCGCCAAAGAAGCGTGCGGGCTGGGCGTCGCGGCGGCGCTTCAGATTTATTTGGCAGCACCCGACGCACAGAAAAGGGAAGCTCAGGAGAAATTGACCAAACTCGCGGAATTTACCATCGGCCGCTGGCCCGACCAGCCGGAAGGGGACGACGCCCGCATGGCGCTGGCTCAAATTCAGTTGCAGCAGGGAAACTCAAAAGCGGCACTCGAGCTCTTGACCAAAGTCAATGCCCAATCCAAGCGTTATGCCAGCGCGCAGTATGTCGCGGGGCAACTGCTTTGGAAGCAGTATCTAGACGGCAAGAAAAGCGAAAATGCCGCCGAACGCAAAGATGAGCTGTCCGGCCTCCGCGAGCAAGCGCGCGCCAGCCTGACTACCAGCGTTGAGCGGCTCAAGGGGCAGTGGCAATCGCCTAACGAGCCAATGCCGCAGGCACTGTTTGACGCCCAGTTGGTATTGGCTGAGATCTACTCGGAAGGAGAGCAATCAGCGAAAGCAGCTGAACTTTATGCGCCGCTGGTCAAAGACGTCGAGTCTCGCAAAGCTCCCGCGACCGATGTGAAGACGCTTCGTCTTTTCGTTGGCGCCGTGAAAGCGCTGGCCAGGAGCGAAAACGCCGTTGCCGCCGCCAGAACCGCGGACACGCTGGCGTCGCTTGGCGGAGACGCGCCGCAGCTCAATGCGGTGCTGATCGATTTTGTGCGCCTGCTGGAACAGGAGGCCAAGAAACTGGAAGCGACGGCCGGAGCGCAAGCTCCTTCGTTCGATGCGTCGGCGGCAAAAGACATTCAGGAGAAGCTCAGCGCCGTCCGGGAAGCGCAGAATCACATTCTCGCCGGCCTTGTCGAGCGGAAGCAGCTTTCCGCTGTTCAACTGGTGACGCTGGGAGACCTGGCAACCGCTCTCAACCAGCAGGGCCTGGCCAAGACCGCCTACGAGCGGGTCATTCAGACGGTCGACGCGAGTGAGACCGACCGGTCCGCCGTAGGGGATTCGATGACTCGTGTCCGAGCGCGGCTGGTGGGACTGCTGCGAAGTGACGGAAAGCTCGAGGAGGCGCGGCGGCAAGTGGAGGAGTTGATCAAGACGCATCCCACTGCCCTCGAGCCACTGATGCAGAAAGGATTTATTCTTCAGGCGCTGGCCGAAAAAGACCCTAAGCTCTATGACGAGTGTGTAGCCCATTGGACGAGCGTCCGCGTGCTGCTGGGACGTTCGCAGCCGCGCCCACCGGAATACTACGAGGTGCTGTACCAGGCCGCCTATTCGCTTGTGCGACAGGCAGAGCAGACTCGCAACGGAGAACTGGCCCTGCAAGCTCAGCAGATGCTCAAGTCCACGTTGGTACTGACCCCCAAACTCAGCGGTCCCCAGATGGTGGCGAAATACGACGCGCTGCTGACCCAGGCCGCTAAAGTTCCCAAGAAGGCGCCGGCGACCTCCAAATCCGGCCCCAAAAAGAAGTAAGCTGGATGGGTCGGCTTCATCGCCCGTTTCGACGAGCGGATTTCGCCGGTGCCGTGGGCCGCGGGAGTCGCTTGGCCGCGGTCGAATTCAGACCCACTCCGGCGAGAGCTTGGCGATATGTCCCTCGATTCGGCTGTCAGCCCGCTCACGTCGCCGCCGGCTCGATTGCCGCCAAAATGGCGTCTCTACGCGATCTCGGTAGGCGTGGTCACGGTTTGCAGCCTGCTGGCCTGGGGAACCAGTTCGCTCGGGCTCAGCGAACCCAACCTGGTGATGATCTACCTGGCTGGCGTGGCGCTCGTAGCCGCCCGCTGCGGGCACGGCCCCGCCATCGCCGCCGCCATCCTCTCGGTGCTCGTCTTCGACTACTTCTTCGTCCACCCCATCTTTGGCTTTTACCCGACGGACACGCAGTACTTCGTCACGCTAAGCGTCATGCTCGGCATTGGAATCGCGATCAGCGAGCTGACGGCGCGATCGCAATCGCAACTGCATGCAGCGCGAGAGCAGGAGCATCGAACGGGGGAGCTTTACCAGGCGTCCCAACAGCGGGAGCGCCGCACGACGCAGCTGTACCAATTGTCGCGGCAGCTCAGCCGCTCGTCCGGTTCGGACGCGCTGGTGAGCCTGTCGGTCGAGCAGATCAGGAGCATTTTCGACGGTCACGTCGCGATTTTCCTGTGCGATCCGGCGGGCACGCTGCGCATGGATGACACGGCGGCCCTCGTCACCGCCGGCACGCAATCGGCGGCCCACTGGGTATTCGAGCACCACCAGCCGGCGGGCGTAGGTACCGATATGCACCACGAGATTGGCTGCCTGTTGGTGCCCATGGTGGGAGCACAGCAGACGTGCGGCGTGTTGGCAGTTTGGCCGCGCGATACAAGGCGCTTGCCGGACTCGGAAGACCGCCACATGCTGGAGACATGCGCCAACCTGATTGCGTTGTCGCTGGAGCGCGATCGCTGGCTTCAGGACGCCCAGCAAGCCCTTGTTCAGGTGCAATCGGAGCAGCTCCGTAACGCCCTGCTCAGCGCCGTCTCGCACGAGCTGCAAACGCCTCTGGCGACGATCGCAGTGACGGCGACCGGGCTACTGGAGAGTTCTGGCAGCCGGCTCGATGGCGCCGAGCGCGAAATGCTGCAAACCGTCGTCGATGAGTCGTACCGCCTGACCCGGCAGGTGGAAAACCTGTTGGATATGGCGCGCCTCGATGCCGGACCTATCCGGCTCGATCGCGACTGGGAAGTGCTGGAAGAACTCGTGGGCGCGGCAATCGCCCGCCTAAAACGGCAGTTGGAAGGACGCATCGTCCGCGTCGAGATCCCCGCCGACTTTCCGCTGTTGTGGGTCGCCGACGATCTGTTTCAGCAAGTGCTCATCAATCTGCTCGAAAACGCCATTCGTTATTCGCCGCGCGGCAGCCCAATTGAGATTTCCGCCGGCCATGTCGGCGGCCGCGCGGTGATTCGCGTGACTGACCATGGACCGGGTCTGCCCGCGGGAAGCGAGACCAAGGTATTCGACAAGTTCTTCCGCGGTGGCGCGCCGGTGGCCGACGGCCGCAGAGGGATGGGCCTGGGACTGACGATCTGCCGCGCAATCGTCGAGGCGCATGGCGGCGAAATCCGGGCGGCCAACCTCCCCCAGGGGGGCGCTGAGTTCGTAATCGAGCTGCCATGCGCCAAAACTTCCTGGCCCGCTGCGGAATGCGACCTTGCGCCAGATCACTCTCCGCTTGCAGGAACTGCTTGAGCCATGACGCCAGTGCCGACAACTGCTCCGCTGGTGCTCGTCGTCGAGGATGAGCCGCCGATGCGCCGCTTCTTGCACTCCTGCTTGAATTCCGCAGGTTATCGCGTCGCCGAGGCCGAGACCGGCGAGCAAGCGCTCGTTGCCGCGACGGAGCGGCCACCGGACGTGGTGATTCTCGACTTGGGACTCCCGGATATCGACGGCCTGGACGTGCTCAGGCGACTGCGGGAATGGCTGGCAGCGCCGGTCATCATTCTTTCGGTCCGCAACCAGGACTCGCAGAAGATCACGGCGCTCAACCGCGGGGCGGATGATTACATGACCAAGCCATTCAGCACGGGGGAGCTTTTGGCGCGGATCAAGGTTGCCTTGCGTCACGTGACCCAGCGTCAAACCGGAGGCGAGTCTCCACTGTTTGAGGTCGGCGATCTGTCGGTCAACCTTGCCACACGGCGAGTCGTCGTGCGAGGCCAGGAAGTGCATCTCACCCGGCTGGAATACAAGCTGGTCACGACCCTCATCCAGCATGCTGGAAAAGTCGTCACGTATCCGCAATTGCTGACGGAAGTTTGGGGCGAGTCGCAGGCGCGAAACACACAGCACCTGCGCGTGTTCATGGCCGCGCTCCGGCGCAAACTGGAAACCGATCCGGCGCAGCCGCGGTATTTGCTCACGGAGCAAGGAATCGGTTACCGCCTGGCATGTGAATGACCTCTGTCAGTCACCCGCGGCTTCCCCCATCCGAGGGTGCCGGTTGAGCTAATGGATGGGAGAGGTGACGCAGCGGTTATGATGGTGGGGCACCCACTGCAGCATCGGCGATCTACATGGGCCACGGGCCTAACAATCGCCGTCAGCTCCCGCTGGGCCAACGTTCGATTTTGACGCTAAGTCGGTCGCTTCCCGCGAAACTGCTCGCGGCGAAAGATTGCGAGACCCTATTTCGGGTGTAGCTCTGGGGACGATCGCGGCGAGAATCTGCCGGCTGTCAGGCAAGCACAAGTAACCGATCTGACTCGATCCCAGCGCCCCATGACCATCGACGGGCTGACCCCTGCCCAACAGGAAGTTCTGCGGCTCGCCCTTTCGTGGATTGAGCGAGACGACAATCGCCGAGCGCCTACCCCGAAGTTGGCAAGAGGTCCAGACGCAAATGAAGGCCATTCACGAACACGTCGGCGTGCAAACGCGCGCTAAGGCGAGTGTGCGGCTGACCGAGCAGCGAATCGACACCTATCGTTAGCAAGCCATCGGCGGTCCACCTATAATCGGCAATGTCTCACTGTTGCCGAACCGCCGATCATGTCCGATGTTAGCCGCATTCTCGCGCAGGTTGAAACCGATCCGCAGGCCGCCGAGCAGCTGCTGCCGCTGGTTTATGACGAATTGCGGAAGCTGGCAGTCGCCAAGCTGGCTCACGAAAAACCGGGGCAGACGCTCCAGGCGACGGCCCTCGTGCATGAAGCTTATTTGCGGCTGGTGGGACCATCGACCAGCGGCGGGCGGGGCACGGACGACGCAGTTGGTGGTCCCCCTGATGGTCCCGCGACGGAGCCGGGGTTCAATCAGGATCCTGACGCCCCCGGCTCGCCTGCGTTTCACTCGCGCGGGCACTTCCTGGCTGCGGCGGCCACGGCAATGCGACATATTCTAATCGATGCCGCCCGGCGTCGGCAGTCGCAAAAGCGGGGCGGCCAGGGGCGCCGCGAGGCACTCGATGAAATCGCCGCTCCAGAGCCGGACGAAGAGCTGCTGGCGCTCGACGAGGCGCTGGCGAAGCTGGCCAAGGAGGATCCCCAAAAGGCGCGTCTCGTCGAGCTACGTTATTTTGCGGGGTTGACCAGCGACGAGGCGGCGGAGGCCCTGGGCATTTCACCCAGCACGGCCGATCGTCACTGGGCCTTTGCTCGCGCCTGGCTGCAGACGCAAGTTCGCGGCGGCTAATTGCTGGCCGCCGAAATTCTTTTGCCGATGTGGTGCTTTTCGAGTCCAATTTCCGCTAATGGGATTGAGGGGCATGCATTCCGTTTCGGGTTATAGAATGCTCAAGAAGTGGGGCAGACAGGAATGTCTCCCCCACCAAACTTGGCCATGAACGACCAAACGCTCTTCCACGAGGCACTCAAGCGGCCACTCGCCGAGCGCGAGTCGTTCCTGCGAGAGGCGTGCGGAAGCGACCTGTCGCGCCGCAAGCGCCTGGAAACACTGCTGGCGGCTCACGAGCACCCCGATGGCTTCCTGGTGCAGCCCTGCGTGCCTCTCCCGAATGTGAATGCCGCGGCGGCCGCCGAGCAGGCTTCGGATAGCGCTAGCAACCTCGACTTTCTCGAAGCCCCGACGCGGCCTGATACGTTGGGTCGACTGGGACACTATGAGATTCTCAGCATCGTGGGCCGCGGCGGTTTTGGCATCGTGCTGCGGGCATTCGATGAGAAGCTGCACCGCGTGGTGGCCATCAAGGTGCTCTCCGCCGCCTTGGCCGCCTCGGCCACCGCCCGCCGGCGGTTTGCGCGCGAAGCGCAAGCAGCGGCGGCTGTCAGTCACGACAACATCGTGCGGATCTACGCCGTCGAGGAAGCCGCGCCAATTCCCTACCTCGTCATGGAATTTGTGGAAGGGATTTCCCTCGACGACAAGCTCAAGCAAGAGGGACCGCTGGACCTCAAGGAATCGCTGCGAATCGGCTTGCAAATTGCCGATGGACTGTCCGCCGCGCACAAGCAGGGTCTGGTCCATCGCGATGTGAAGCCCGCCAACATCCTGCTGGAAAACGGAATTCAGCGGGTGAAGATCACCGACTTCGGCCTGGCCCGCGCGGTGGACGACGTCTCGCTCACGCAGTCGGGTGTGATTGCCGGCACGCCACTGTTCATGAGCCCGGAGCAGGCGCGAGGCGAGCCGGTCGATGCCCGCAGCGACCTCTTTAGCCTGGGGAGCGTGCTGTATGCCCTGTGCGCCGGCCAGCCGCCGTTTCGCGGCAGCACGACGTTGACGGTGATAAAGCGGGTCTGCGAAGAATCGCCGCGTCCGATCCGGGAGCTCAATCCCGATGTGCCCCAGTGGCTGGTGCAAACCATCGATCGGCTGCTGGCCAAGCGACCGGCGGAGCGCTTTCAGTCGGCGGCCGAGGTTACGGAACGTCTGGGGCAAAGGCTGGCGCTGCTCCAGCAACCTGCCATTGCGGTGCAGGGCGACAAGCTGTCCCCTGATGCCGGGGCAGCTTCGAAGACTGCCGCACGCGGTCGCCGCTGGCTGCCCATCGCTGCTGCGGCATTGCTCCTTCTGATCGCCTGCCTGGGCCTGAGTGAGGCCACTGGCGTGACGCAACTTAGCGCCACGGTGATTCGCATCTTTACGCCGGAGGGGACGCTGGTCGTCGAGGCGAGCGACCCGGACGTGAAAGTGACCATCGAAGGGGACGGCGGCTTGTCGATCACGACCGCCGGCGGGCAGCAAGTGCGCCTGCCCGCGGGCGCGAGTTACCGGTTGCGGGCAGCGAAAGACGGCCAACCAGTAGCGCTGGATCGCGAGCTAATCACGATCACGCAAGGCCAGAAGCAGATCGTCCGCGTGCGCCTGGAACCGCCAGTGCCCGCCGCCGAGACGAGCGCGGCAGTGGTTCCCCAGCGCAGCCCTTTCGTCATCCTGCGGGGCGATGACGGTCTCAAGCGCGACTACGAGACGCTAGCAGCAGCGGTTGCCGACGCCAGGGATGGCGACACCATCGAAATCCGTGGAAATGGCCCCTTCGCCAGTGCAGCGATTCGGCTGTCAACGCGAGTTACGATCCGTGCAGGCCAAGGCTTTCAGCCGGTCATCCGGCCGCTGGGGAGCGAGGACGTCTTGTTGGAGGCACAGGCCGGACTAGTCGCGGAAGGACTTGAATTCCAGTGTGGCGCCGGCTCGGCGGGCAAGTTAGCGATCGCTGTGAGTCAAGCTCCGGCGTACATCGCCAACTGCCGATTCACCGGGTGTACGTTGAGTGTCCAGAATCTGCCGTACTTTCGGATGCGCAACTGCCAGATCAGCACTCCCCATGGAGACGCCGTGTGGACCGCGAACTGCCCGCTTCTGCGCAGGATTGTGGTGGATAACAACATGGTGATGACGCAGACCTCGCCTGGCTTGTCCTTCGATGTTGTGCGGAACGCCACCACCTCGGCGGAATTGCAATTCACGCGGAACCTGGTGATGGGCCCCAATGTAATGGCACTCACCTACTATCACCAGCAAAGTCCGGAGACAGAGATCCCATTG
>DASRJP010000342.1:0-38897 GCA_035649415.1 Pirellulaceae bacterium
GAGGCCGCCGGTGAGGAGTTTTCCTGATTGCGGGCACTCCTGGTTCCAGGCGCGGGCCAGCCGTGTGATCGAGTCGAGGAAAATGACGACGTCAATGCCGCACTCGACGAGGCGCTTGGCCTTTTCCAGGACCATGTTGGCGACGGTGACGTGTCGGGCGCTGGGCTCGTCGAACGTGCTGGAGATGACCTCGCAGTTGCGGCCTTTCACCTGCCGCTCCATGTCGGTGACTTCTTCCGGCCGCTCGTCGATCAGGAGCATGATCACGTAGGCATCCGGGAAGTTTTTCAGGACCGCCTTGGCCATCTTCTGCATCAGGATGGTCTTGCCGGCCCGCGGCGGGCTGACGATCAAGCCGCGCTGGCCGAATCCGATCGGCGACACCAGATCGACGACCCGCGTGTTGAGGTCCTGCTCGTCGTACTCCATCGTGATCCGCTTGTCGGGATGGAGCGGCGTCAGATCGTCGAACAGGACGCGGTTTTGCGCCTGGCCCGGGTCCATGTAATTGATCGCCTCGACGCGCAGCAGGGCGAAGTACCGCTCGTTCTCCTTTGGCGGGCGAATTTGCCCGGAGACGGTGACGCCGGTTCGCAGGCCGAAGCGGCGGATCTGGCTCGGCGAGACGTAGATGTCATCGGGGCAGGAGAGGTAGTGGTAGTCGGGGCTGCGGAGGAAGCCGAAGCCGTCGGGCAGGATTTCCAGCGTCCCTTCGCCGTACATCAGGCCGTTCATCTTGGCCCGCTCGCGGAGGATGCGGACGATCAGCTCCTGCTTCTTGACGCCGGAGATCTCCTGCACGTTCTCCGCCCGCGCGACCTCCATCAGGTCGCTAATGCTCATCCGCTGGAGCTTGGCGATGTGGAATTCGGATTGCTTGATCTTCTCGAAACGGGCGTCCGCTTCCTCCAGCTCGCCGCGGTCCACCAGGTCGGCAATCTCTTCGGAGAGCGAGAGCGGCTCCCCCTCCTGCTCCAGCCGGCGGATCAGCTCCAGGTGCTCCGGGCTTAAGGACGGTTCGATCGGCGGAGCGGCAGTGCCGTCGTCCGCGGTTTTGTCTCGGTCGTTGCGCTGGCGGAAGCTCTTGAAACTGGGCATGTGGGCACCGAAGGGAACTGGCGCGCGAATGGCGCACGTGGCAGGAAGGACGAGCAGGGGAAAGGTGGGATGGAGTGTGGTCTGCGGGAGAACTCGCCGCATTCCGGAAACAAACTCTCGCGGAAGGGCTCCGCGCGGAACAAACTGTGCCCCAAGGAGGGATCGTGGCGGAATTGCCGGCCAGGGGGGAATCAATCGAGCGGAACTGTCAGGCACGAACTGCCTGGGCAGCGACCGCCGCCGGGCACCCGGCACGCATACGCTGTTGTATTGCCGCGTGCCGGGTCGCTTGGGACCACTCTATTATGCCGGATATTTCGGAGGGTGGAAGGGGAATCTGCGGAAAAGCGCACCGGACCGTCGGCGCTGTGCGTCGAGCATCCGTCACGATGGATCGCCCTGGCAGGCATCCGGGTCCGATTGCAAGCGTGACAGCGATTGCTCAAGGGGCTGCGGAAGCAGCCGCTCCTTTGCCAGCCCTAAACGTGGGTCGCCAACCGCAGGATGCAAAAGCCGCTGTCCAGCCGCTCCACGACCGTCGCTCCGCGGCGGATGTAGAAGTCGGGATTATCGGTCCCCAAATACATCTGGCGCTCGCCGATGCGGCCGGCCTGCTCCTGCAAGCTGCGAATCAGCAGCGAGCCGATCCCCTGCGGGCGATAGGGGGGCAGAACCAAGAGAGCTGCCAGCCACGGGCGGAGATGCGCACGGCGCTCGTCGTCGATCTCGATGAGATTCACGGTCCCACCGGCGTCTGGCCGCAGAGCGCCAAGAGCGACAGCGGAATGGCGCCCACGTCTTGAGCTTCCTTCAGTCGCACTTCGAGCGACGCGGGCGAATGCCGCCCCTGGCCGGACCAGAACTCGTCGTAGATCCAGCCGGCCACCGCGGCCCGATGCTCGGGAAACTCAAAGAGGTGGACGACGCGGATATCCATCGAACGGTTTTCCGTGCACGTTCCTCGTTGACGGCGTGAGGCTGTTTTCACCGCCAAAAATCGTGCTTCTCGTCAGTTGAGCCGCACGTAATCCACCAATGCCGACGTCAAGTGCGCGAGCATCGGCTCGAGTGATTTCCAGGCGGCTGCCGATTCCTGCATCCGCCCTTCGGTTCCCAAGGTCTCCAGCTGCTGGGCCGCGTTGTAGGCCGCCGCTGCACCAAAGTGGCTGATCGCCCCCTTGAGCGTGTGGGCCGCGTTCCTCAGCCTCGTGGAATCACCGGCAGTCAGCGCAGCTCGGATTTCGGCCAGCCACGCGGGACTGGACTCCAGGAACACTACGATGACCTCCTTGACCAGTTCGGCGTCGCCGCCGAAGTGGGCCAGCATCGCCTGCGGGTCAAACAGGGGCGCTTCCGGTAGCGACGCGGACTCGACTGAGCTGGCGCCGCCGCGCCCGGCACTTTCCACTGCCGCGTAAAGCGTCTCGGCTTGGAGCGGCTTGGCGACATAGCCGTCCATTCCGGCCTCCAGGCAACGCTCGCGGTCCCCCTTCATGGCATGGGCGGTCATGGCGATGATCGGCATGTGAGTGCCGCTGGCCTGCTCGAAAGCGCGAATGACGGCAGTGGCTTCGAAACCGTCCATCTCGGGCATCTGCACGTCCATCAGCACGGCGTCAAAGGACTGCTGCTTCAGGGCTTCTACTGCGTCCTTTCCTGTGCCGACGACAAAGACCTGGTGACCGCGCTTCTCCAGCAGCCGCACCGCCACCTTCTGATTGACTGCATTGTCTTCGGCCAAGAGGAGCCGCAAGCGGTGCTGCGCTAGGCTCGGCGCGGGCGCCGGAGCCGGGCGCTTTGCCTCCCGACTGTGGAGCTTTGTGTGGACCGTTGTGACAATCGCGTCGAGCAGATCAGACTGCCGCACGGGCTTGACGAGATATGCTGAAACTCCAAGGTTCCGGCAGCGCACGGCATCCTCCTTGCGATCGGCCGAGGAGAGCATCATCAGCGCAGCGCCGACCAGCTCCGGCTGCTTTTGAATCCGCTCGGCCAGCGAGAAGCCATCCATGTTGGGCATCATGCCGTCCAGCAGCACGAGCGAGAACGGCTGTCCCGACTGTACGCCCCTCTCCAAGGCGGTCAGGGCCTCGCTGCCGCTGGCGACCACGGTAGGTCTCATCCCCCAGTTCGACAACATCTGCTGAAGGATGCGACGGTTGGTGGCGTGGTCATCGACCACCAGGACGGGCAGCCCCCGCAGCGATACGGCATCGACTGGGATTTCGGGGGGCGGATTCTTGGAGCGGGCGAAATTAGCCGTGAAGTGGAACGTGCTGCCCCGGCCGACCGCGCTCTCCACCCAAGTGCGTCCCCCCATAAGCTGCACCAGTTGCGTGGAAATCGCCAGCCCCAGCCCGGTGCCGCCGTATTTGCGCGTGGTGGAGCTGTCTACCTGCGAGAACGCCTGAAACAGCAGCCCCAGCTTGTCGGCCGGAATGCCGATGCCCGTGTCGCTGACGGAAAAATGAAGCGTGACGTTGTTGTCGGTTTGCAACTGAGTCTCGACCGTCACCACGATCTCGCCCTGCTCGGTGAACTTGACGGCATTTCCGATCAGATTGACGAGAATCTGCCGCAAGCGCGAGGGATCGCCGACGAGGGCGTCGGGGACGTCGGAATGCACGTGGCAGGCCAGTTCGAGCCCCTTTTTGTGAGCGCGGAGGGCCAGCGTCGCGGCCGTGTCGTCCACGCAGTCGCGGAGCAGAAAATCGATCTGCTCGAGATCGAGCTTCCCTGCCTCGATCTTGGAGAAATCGAGAATGTCGTTGATCACCGTCAGCAGATAGTCGGCCGACGACTTGACCATCTCCAGATACTCGCGCTGCTCGGTCGTCAGGTCGGTGTCGAGCGCCAACTCGGTCATGCCCAGGATGCCATTCATCGGCGTGCGGATTTCGTGGCTCATGTTGGCCAGAAACTCGCTTTTGGCGCGGCTGGCGGCTTCGGCGGCAGCGCGGGCCTGGCGAAGCTCATTTTCGGTGTGCTTGAGCTCGGTGATGTCTTCAGAGATTCCCACCAGGTGCCGCGGCGTGCCGTCCTCATCGAGGATCGGGATTTTCTTGGTGTGCAGAATCCGCTCGCCATGCCTGGTAAGGATCACTTCCTCGGGGATATCCACCATCTTCTTTTCCCGCAGGACTTCGCGGTCTTTGGCGATGAAGTGGGCGGCCTCTTCGGGCGGGAACAAGTCGTAGTCGCTCTTGCCGACGAGTTCGTCGAGCCGATACCCAGTCAGCTCCTCTCCCGCCTTGTTGAACCGCTCGATCTTGAGCGTCTCCGCCTCCTTGGCAAACAGCATGATGGGTAGGTTCTCGACGATCGAATCCAGGTACTTGCTCGTCTTGCGCAGCTCGTCTTCCGTCCGCTTTCGATCGGCGATTTCCTGGGTCAGGTTGTCGTTGGCCCGCCGAAGCTCGTCGGTTCGCTGATGAACGCGGTCTTCAAGTTCCTCCGTGCTGGCGCGGAGCTTGCCGATGACTAATCCAAGTGCCACAGTTCCAACCAAAGCAAAAAGGCCGAGCAAGAGAAACGTCCCACGCAGCCCGGCCTGCGTCTGGGCGACGACCGCATCGAGCGGCCGGATGATTTCCAGGACGCCGCGCACGTCCCCCTCTTCCCAGTTCTTCTTCGGGCTGTCGGGGTGGTCGTTGTGGCAATCGACGCACTGCTTTCGCATGACGTCCGCCATCGCGTACCTTAGAACCGGGCGTCCCTGATACTGCTCCATCCGGACGACGGCGGGCCGCGGCCGGTTCCCCTTGCCCTTTTGCAATTCGGCCAGCGCTTGCTGCTCGAAGTCGTCCAGCGGCGGCCGGTCTTTCCGCCAGGGGAACGGATAATCGCTATAGAGGCGGATTTGCTGCCCGGATTTGCCGGCACTAATTCGCTCGCTGAGGTCGATGGTAAACGTCGCCGGGAGCGGGATCGCGGCGGGGGAGTTTTGATAGTCGTGGGACGCCTTGATGCCGTGCCCGCGGACGCGCTCCACCACCTCGGACGTGTAATACGCACGCATGGCCGAGAGCATTTCGGCCTGGAGCTCGGTCCCCTGCCTGGCACCCGATTCGACCAGCCGCTGCTGCACGTAATAGACGTGCGCCAGCGTAGCGGCGACGACGATCACAAACAGGATGCAGACGATCAGCACGGTCCAGTGATAGAGCCAATGCCGTAGCCCGGACCAGGCTTGAGCGAGCGGCCCGGCCGCCTGGCCGGCCCCGCCGCGATGGGAGGCATTCATGATGAATCCCCGGGTGAAAGGCTCAGCAGCCGCGCCCCCGATTCACGAACCCCCTCAATGATCCGTCGCCCCAATATACTGCCGCCAGAACTCCCCAACTTGCTGACGCGTCTCGTCAGGCGTGCCGCTATTGTCGATGACGTAGCCGCTCCTGTGCCGTTTTTCGTCCAGCGGCAACTGAACCGCCTCGCGGGAAATCAGGTCGGCTTCGCTCCAGCCGCGGGACTTCGCCCGCGTCAGACGATTCTCCCGCGGCACGGAAACAAAGATCACGACGTCGCACAGCTTTTCCCAGCCGCCGTCGAAGAGGAGTGCCGCGTCCAGAACGACGGCCGGCACGTTGCCCGCCGTGCGGGCGGCGTCGATGGCGGCGCGAAACTTCGCCGCGATCCGCGGATGGGAGATGCTTTCCAGAAACCGCAGCTCATCCTGGCCGCTGTGGGCGAACACGATCTGGGCCACCGCCCGCCGATTGACCGACCCGTCGGCATTCAGAAACCCGTCGCCCCAGCGGCGGCGAAGCTGAGCGATCACAGCCGGTTCGGTGAGCACTTCGTGCCCGGCTTTGTCGCCGTCAAGCACAAGCGCTCCCAGATCGCGAAAGCAACCAGCGACAAGGCTCTTGCCGCAGGCCACGCCGCCGACGAGACCGAAGACTTTCATGAGACGAGTCCAAGGTCCAAAGTCCAAGGTCCAAAGTCCATCGCAGCCAGCAAGCGACTTTGGACTTTGGACTCAGGACTTTGGACTACACTGGTTCGCACTCCGCCCAATTCTTTCCCGTTTTCACGTCGATCTTGAGCGGCACAGCCAGGTCGGCAGCGCCGGACATTTCCTCGACCACCAGCCTCGCCAGCCGGTCTTTCTCCTCCGGCGGATATTCAAATACCAGCTCGTCGTGGATCTGGAGCAGCATCCGGGACTTCAGTCCTTCCCGCCTAAGCCGCCGATGGACGCTGATCATCGCCTGCTTGATGATATCCGCCGCACTCCCCTGAATCACTGTGTTTATGGCGATCCGCTCCGGAAGCGTCCGCTGCCTCTGGTCTTTGAGCGTGGCCGGATTGCGGACCCCCTGCACTGGTCGGCGGCGGCCCGAGATCGTGCTGACGTAGCCCTTCTGCCGGCAATCGACCAGTGTCTGTCGCATGAATTCGTCCACTCCCGGGTACTGGGCGAAATAGGCGTCGATGAACCGGGCCGCATCGACCTGATCGATGTCGAGCGCCTTGGATAGGCCGAACGGACTCTGGCCATAGATCACGCCGAAGTTGATCGCCTTGGCGCTGCGACGCATGTCCCTGGTCACTTGCGCAAGCGGCACGCTGTAGACCTGAGCCGCGACCTGCGTATGAATGTCGCGATCTTCGGCAAAGGCCTGCTTGAGCGCCTCGTCGCCGGAAAAATGCGCCAGCACGCGGAGTTCGATCTGCGAATAGTCCGCGGTCATCAATTCCCAGCCTTCCGCGGGAAGAAATGCCGAGCGAATCGCCCGCCCCTGCTCCGTGCGCACAGGGATGTTTTGCAAATTCGGGTCCTGTGAGCTGAGCCGTCCGGTCGCCGCCACGTCTTGTTTGAACGACGTGTGGACTCGCCCCGTGACCGGGTGGATCAAATCCTGGAGCGCGACAAGATATGTGCTCTGGAGTTTCGCCAGGTGCCGATACTCCAGAATCTTTGCCGGCAGCGTGTGTAGCCTGGCCAGGTCCTCAAGGACCTCCGCGTCCAGGCTCGGGCCGGTCTTTGTCCGCTTGAGGATCGGCAGCTTGAGAAAATCGAAGAAAATCTTGCCAAGCTGGTTTCGCGAGTCAATGTTGAATTCGCTGCCGGCCTCGGTGTAAATCTCCTGCACTAGCTCGCCGATCCGCTTGGCAAACTGCTCCTCCATTTCCTTCAGCCGCTGCCGATCGACGCGAATGCCGTTGTATTCCAGTTCGGCCAGCACCTCGATCAGCGGCATTTCCAAGTCGCGAAACAGCGGGACGAGCCCTTGATTCTCCAGCCGCGGCTCGAGGATTTTTCGCAGCCGCAGCGGCACGTCGGCATCTTCGGCGGCGTACGGCGCGATCGCGGCCACCGGCACCTCGTCCATCCGTTTCTGATTCTTTCCGCTGCCAATGAGCGACTCGATCGTGATGTTGGTGTGCGACAGATGCCGCCGCGCCAGATCGTCCAAATTATGGGACCGCTCGCCTGGGTCGAGCAGATAATCGGCAACCATGGTGTCGAACGAAGCTCCCGCCAGTTCGACGCCCACGGCACGCAGAACGATCGCGTCATACTTGATGTTCTGACCGACCTTTTCGATGGCGCGATCTTCAAGAACCGGTTTCAGGTGATCGCGAACCGCCGCCGCATCGAGTCGGGGCTCTCCCGGCGGCGCCATCACCGGCACGTAGTACGCCTCTCCCTCCTTCCAGCAAAATGAATAGCCGACGATCTCAGCCCACCGGGGAAGCACGCACGTCGTCTCCGTGTCGAGGACAACCTGCTTCTGCATTGCCATCTCTGCGACCAGCTGGCTCAGCTCGTCGAGCGACGTCACGGCGCGATAAGTCGCTTCCCAGGGCGCTTCATCGATCGGTGATTGCGGCGGCGCGGGCTGCAATGTCCGCTCCTCCAGCGTCGCCAGCCCTCCTTCGGGCGCGGGACACGGTTCGTCCCCTGAATTGCCCGTAATGACAACCGGCGCGGCCGATCCGCCGGTTTGTTCGACGACGGACAGCTTCTTCGCCAATGCCGAGAGCCGCACCGCCAATTGCCGAAAGCCCGCCTCGCGGCACAGTTCTCCCAGCACGTCCGCTCGCAACCGGCCGACTCGGGCGGCGCTCCAATCGACCGTCAGCGGCACCTGCGTATCGAGCCGCACCAGCTGCCGGCTCAGCAGCGCCTGCTGTCGGCCGTTCATCAAGTTCTCTTTCCGCTTCGCGCCGCTCACCTCGTGCGCGTGATTGAGCACGTTTTCCAGCGTGCCATATTTGGTGAGCAACTCCTGGGCGTTCTTGGGGCCAATCAGCGGCACTCCCGGCACGTTGTCGGTCGGGTCGCCGACCAGCGCCTGAAAATCGACCACCTGATCCGGCCGGATGCCCCACGTTTCCATGAGCTTTGCGGCGTCGAAGACCTCGTTCTTGCGGATGTTATAAATCTTTACTCGTTCGGTGATGAGTTGGCGGCAATCTTTATCTGCCGTGACGAGAAAGCACTCACCTCCAGCCGCTTCGACCTGGCGCGCCAGCGTCGCCAGGATATCGTCCGCCTCGTAGCCGGGGATCGACGCAATCGGGACGCCGAGCGCCTCCATGAACCGCTCAATCACCGGGATTTGAAGCTGCAAATCGGCCGGCATTTCGTCCCGATCAACCTTGTAGTCCTGGTAGAGCTGGTGGCGGAAGTTGTCGCCTGGTGCGTCGAATGCCGCCAGCAGGTAATCAGCGCCTTTGTTCTCGATCAGCTCGACCATGTCCCGCACGAAGCCGTGAACAGCGCCGACGGGCTGCCCCGCCGGGCCGCTCATTTCCGGCAGGGCGTGAAAGACCTGGTAGATCAGCGAGTGGGAATCGACAACGTAGACATTCTTGCCGGCAAGCGAGAAGAAATTGTCGACCGCCGTCGAGGTGGCCGGCGATGGATTGGCGCGTTCAGCAGCCGCATCGCTCGGCGGCGCTGCGTCATCAAAAGCGGCAAATGATTTTTGACGATTGGCGGCGGGCATGCGTCAATCGTAACGCGCCTGGCAAACCTGCGGCAGGGAGTGGCGCGCGTCTGCCTGTGCGAGCGGGGTCTGGAAAAAAACGACTACGAGAACCGCAGCGGCTCGCAGCGGTAGCTCAGATCGAGCAAATCCATGGGATGGACGATCTTCAGCGTCTCCCCTTCCATCCGCGCTTGCCGGGCAATCTGCAACAGGCAGCCGGCATTGGAGGTGATGACGACGCGGGCGCCGGTAGAGCGGATGTTCTCTAGCTTGCGGCGGCCGAGGCGCTCGGCCATCTCCGGCTCAGTGAGGTTGTACGTGCCGGCCGCGCCGCAGCAGAGCTCCGACTCGGGGAGCTCGACGAGTTTCAGGCCCGGAATCTTCTGGAGCAAATGTCGCGGCTGCTCGCGGACCTTCTGGGCGTGGGCCAGGTGGCAGGCGTCGTGATAGGTCGCGGTGATGTTGATTGGGCCGTGCGGCGTCACAAGTCCCAGCTCATCGAGAAACTCGCTCACGTCCTTGACCTTGGCGGCGAATTGCTCGCGCTGGTGCTGCCGCGCCGAGTTGCCGGCGTCAGCCCAGTGATGGCCATAGTCCTTGAGCATGCTGCCGCAGCCGGCGACGTTGACCAGGATCGCGTCTAGCCCTTCCGCCTGAAATGCGGCGACGTTTTGGTCGGCAAGTTGCAGGGCCGGCTCACTGGCGCCGGCGTGAAAGTGGATCGCTCCGCAGCAAGCTTGCGTCTGCGGCACAACCACGTCGCAGCCGTTTTCCTGGAGGACGCGAGCTGTGGCCCAGTTGGTGTGGCGGAACATCACGTCGCCGACGCAGCCGGCAAAGAGCGCCACGCGGGCGCGGCGCTTGCCCTTGGCGGGGAGGAAGTCAGGTAACGGCGGTAACGGCCTTTCCAGCTTGGGGAGCATCGTCACCAGCCGCCCCAGGCGCGAAGGCAAGAGCCGCCACAGACCCGTGTTCACGACCAGCTTGTCCAGCCACAGCATTTGGGCGATCCGCGCCAGCTGCATCTGCTGCGAAAGGAGCTTCGGATTGGTGAACAACCCGAAGAGGATGTACTTGTGGAACCAATCGCCGGTCTTGGTCTTCCCGGCATCACCAGCGACATGCTCCATATTGACGCGGAACGGCTCGATCAACTTGCCGTACTGCACGCCGCTGGGGCAGGCCGTTTCACACGCCCGGCAATCAAGGCACAGCTCCAAGTGCCGGCGGACTTCGTGATTGAGCGTCAGCTTGCCGTCAGTGACGGACCGCATGAGATAGATGCGGCCGCGCGGGCTGTCGTTTTCGTTCCCGGTTTCGACATAGGTCGGGCATGAGGCGGTACACAGGCCGCAGTGAACGCAGTCCAGGAACAGTTCGTAGTCGATGCCGTGACCAGGATTCGACAAGGTCGGCCGGACGACGGGCAACTCGACCGGCGCGCCATTGGACGACGGCAGTCCGGCGTCAATTGGAGTCGCTTCAGAGGGGGGCGAAAGCGTGGCGCTCATTCGGTGTATTGTGACGCGAAAATGCCACTTCGCGATAGGTCACGCGTAGACAAACCGGCCCGGATTGAGGATGTTTTTCGGGTCGAATTGCTGCTTGACCGCGCCCATCAATTTCAGCGGCGCATCAGTTGCCCCCCACACGCTCTGGTGGGTCATTTCGGCTCCCGAAGGATTCGAATAAATGGCGATGTGTCCTTGATGTGCCGCGGCAACGTTTTGCAAGTTGCCGACGAGGGCGCGTGACAGGCCGCCGTCGGGGAATTTGCTCATCCGGGCGATGACAATGCCGCTGCCGGCGTGCGACTGGATTGAGCAGGCCGGATCGACTTTTTGGAAGGCGGCGACCATGGCAGTCACGCCGCTGCCGGCGACGCTCGCCTTGACGACCAGGGGCGAGTCTCCATCGGCCGGGAACTCGATCAGTTTCCGCCACAGGTCGGCGGCATCGCCAACGTTGATTTGAGCGGTAAGGCCCGAGTCGCGCCATTCACGATGGAGCTGGCTCGTCATCCAGGCGACTTCGGCCGTCGTCCCTTCCAGAGCCACGACGACATAGTAGCGCTGCGGTAGCGGCTCGGCGGCCAGCGACTTGAGCGTCGGCTCCTTGTCCCACCCCGGCCCGCAGAGCAATTCGACGGCGACCGGAGTCGTCTGCGAGCTGACAAGTGCCGCCAGAATGCGCTCCGCCTGATCGAGTTCGCCTACGACGCAGGCCATGAATGCCGACTGCTCCGGCAATGGCTTGAGCTTGAGCGTGACTTGCGTGATAACGCCGAGCGTTCCCAGCGAACCAGTCAGCAGCTTGCAGAAGTCGTAACCGGCAACGTTCTTCACCACGCGGCCGCCCCCCTTGAACGGCATTCCGCGACCGTCGATGGCGTGAATACCGATGACGTAGTCACGGACGGTCCCCAGGCCATAGCGCCGCGGGCCGCTGCAATTGGTGGCGATGACGCCGCCAATCGTGGCTTTCTCCGCCTGCGGCACATCCAGTGGGAGCATCTGCCGCTCTGTGGCGAGCAGCTTGTTCAGCTCCGCCATGGAGAGGCCGGCCTCGACAGTGACGGTCATGTCGCGGGCTGGGTAATCGACGACTTTCTTTAGTCCCGCCAGCGACAGTCCATGTCCCGTCTTCTTGGGCGGCAACCCTGAGCCCAAACTTGTGCCGCCGCCGATGGGGTAGATGGCCGTATCGCTTTCATGCGCCGCGCGGATTGCATCTGCCGCCGCCGCTTGATCGGCCGGAGAAAGGATATGCTTGATGGGAAGAATACCAGTAGCAGTCGCGGTGGAATTCATGCCGGTATCTCGCTGGTCAGTTCATCCCACCGTTTTATGCGCAGATCGAGCGAGCCAAACATTTCGGCAACCTGCTCGCGGACCCAGGCTCGGTCAAAATTCGCACCCTGCACTTTTAGGATTTGCTCGATATCCACGAGGTCTTGTTCGCGGAAGAACATCATCTTGAATACTGCAAGGCTCTCGGCATCAAGGACGGATACTTGATCATTTCCAAGGTATAGCCGCCGCCGCCGCGACTTGGCTTTGTCGGAAAATGAACTGCTCGAAGCGAACACATCGACCGGCCATGACGCAAATTGTACCGAACAAAAGCCATGCTCTCGCAGTGATTGCGACGCGCTAGTCGCTGACAAGTCGCAGCCAATTTCCTGCAACTCCCAGATTATCTCAGACGGCTTGTCCTTGGGCAGGAACAAGTTGAGATCAACATCCATCGTGCCTCTCGGTCGCCCCCAGAAACCGAGTGCGATCGCTCCGCCAATCGCGTACTCGGTACGCCGTTCGTCGAGCGCACGCGCAAGACACACGGCAACCGACGCCGGATCCCGAGGTTGCTCATTCTCGCTTGTCATTAGCCGCACACTTGCGCAGGAATTCCCAGGTTGACGCTGGCCAAGAACGGCGGATCGGCGGCGGCAGTCCTGACTTGCGGCGTCCTTCGAGGATCGTGGCAGCCGCGCGGCACACTGCAAGAATCTCCTCGCCCCGCTCGCGGTCCGTGAGCTTGCGAAGACGCTCGATTTCAGCAGCTTCCTGCAATCGCTCGCCGGCGGCGATGTCAATGGTAGATTCGTTGATTGTCATAACGGCCTAGTCTCGATGTCACTGATCACTCGTTTCTTCCGATTCGAATAAGGCACGCAATGCGGCCCACTTGAGGCGAAGCAATCGCTGGGATTCCTGAGTTAGCTGCGGGGCATTGATCGAGAGTAGCGGAGGCCAGTCCTCCGACCATTCCGTTTCGACAGCAAACTCACGGAGACGCTTAACAATCTCAGTTGGCAATCGGGTAATCAGCTCCGCGACGCCCTCAATTGGAATCGCCTCGACGGCAGCTGACTGCACTTCGCGGGCTGTGCAAACGCCACGATGGTAATTAGACACCAGTCGATCAATTCGACGACGCCAATGCTGGTCCACCATAATCCAATTATACCTTCCCCCTACAGCGCCGCCCTTCGCCCCGGATGCTTCTGCTCCATGCCGCAGCCGCCGGCGGTGGGGAGCATCTTGGCGGGGCTCAGGTTGCCTTTAGGGTTGAAGGCGTCGCGGAGGTGCTTCATCGCAGTCAGGTCGCCGTCGTCAAACATCTTGTTCATAAAGTGGATCTTCTCCACGCCGATGCCGTGCTCGCCTGTGACGCTTCCGCCGCACGCCAAGCACTCATCGAGAATCTCGTTGCTGGCCTGGAGGACCTGCTGCACTTGCTCTGGATGCCGCTCGTCGAACAGCAGAATCGGATGGATGTTCCCGTCGCCGGCATGGAACACGTTCACGATCCGAATGCCGTAGCGTTTGCCAATCTCAGTGATTTTCCGCAGGATGTGCGGTAGTTTCGTCCGTGGCACGACGCCGTCCTGAGTGCAATAGCTGGGACTCAGCCGGCCAATCGCGCCAAACGCCTGTTTGCGGCATTTCCAGAGCTTTTGCCGCTCTTTGGCGTCGGCTGCAAGGCGCACTTCGCGAGCGCCGCACCGCTTGCAGATGGCGACGATTTGTTCCTTCTGCTGGTCAAGCCCGGCTTCGAGGCCATCCACTTCGATCAGCAGGATCGCCTGCGCGTCGAGCGGAAAGCCGAACTGGAACGCGGCCTCGATGGCGACCAGAATTCCCTGGTCCATCATTTCCAGTGCCGCGGGGACGATGCCGGCGCCGATAATCTCGCTGATGGCGTTTGTCGCGTCGTCACACGATTCGAAGACTCCCAAGAGCGTGCGATAGCCCTGCGGGTTCTTGGTGAGGCGGACCCAGATTTTTGTGACGATGGCCAGCGTCCCTTCGCTGCCCACGATCGCGCCGACCAGGTCGAGCCCGCAGGGGTCTTCGGCCGACCCGCCAATCTGCACGACCTGGCCGTCGGCCAGCACCCCTTCCACGCCGAGGACGTGATTGACGGTGACGCCGTACTTGAGCGTGTGCGGCCCGCCCGAATTCGTGGCCACATTGCCGCCAATCGTGCAGGCTCCCTGGCTCGATGGATCGGGGGCAAAGTGGTAGCCGGTCCCCTTCAGGGCATTCGTCAGCCAGACGTTGACGACCCCGGGCTGCACGACGGCATACCGATCGCGGAGGTTGATCTCCAGGATCTGCTTCATCCGCGTGAGCACGATCATCACTCCGCCGCCGACCGGCAGGCAGCCGCCAGCCAGGCTCGTCCCAGCACCGCGCGGCAGGAACGGCACGCCGAACTCGTTGCATAGCCGGACGATTTTGACGACGTCCTGCGTGTTTCGCGGAAAAGCAACGATGTCCGGGCAGTTCTTTTCGATGACGAATCCGTCGCACTCGTAGACTAGCAGCTCCGAGTGAGCTCCAAGCACGTTCTCCGCTCCGATTGCCCGGCGCAGTCGATCGGCAAGGGCGGCAGTGGTGACGGGAGGGACCATCGAGAGGAGCAATTGGGACGGTGGGCCTATCGTCGATTATAGACCGCCAACTATGGACCGTAAGCGGGAGTGGCGCTTGGAGTGCGGCCCATTTCCTCCGCCAATCGCTCGACGACGAGCTGCCCGATATTCAGCGACGACGTCGCTGCCGGCGACGGAGCATTGAGCACATTGACCATCCGCCCGCTGGCTTCGATCAAAAAATCATCGATGATCGAACCGTCGGGCGCGACTGCCTGCGCCCGCACGCCGGTGCGGCCGGGAATCAGGTGCTCCTGGCGAATTGCCGGCATCAACCGTGACAGCGCTTTGACGAATGCCCGCTTCGACAGCGAACGCCACATCTCGCCGGCACCGGTCCGCCAATACCTGGCGGCCAGCCGCAGAAAACCGCCGTAAGTCAGTGTCTCCACCAGGTCGCGTAAGTTGATATCCGTCTTGCGATACCCTTCCCGGGCAAACGCCAGCACGGCATTCGGCCCGCACTCGACGCCCCCTTCGATCATCCGCGTGAAATGCACGCCGAGAAACGGAAAACTGGGATCTGGGACAGGGTAGATCAGGTTCCGGCAAAGATGATGAACCTCGGGCTTGAGCTCGTAGTATTCCCCACGAAACGGAACAATCTTGGCCTTGTTGTTGGCGCTGGTGAGGCGCGCTACGCGGTCGGAAAATAGCCCGGTGCAATTGACAACGTAATCGGCTTCAAATGGGCCAACCGTCGTCTCAATCACGATTAACCGTTCCTCGCGCCGAATGCCGGTGACGCGTGCCGCTGTCGTCACCGTGGCGTCACGCTGCTGCACAAGCTCCGCTAGTTTCTCCGCCACGCGGCGGAAATTGACGATCCCCGCTTCGGGGACATGAATCGCCTTGATTCCCGCGGCATTCGGTTCGAGTTCCGCCAGTCGCGCGGCGTTGATCATCTCACAGCGAACGCCGTTGGCCTGGCCACGCTCGAAAATGCGCTCTAGACCGGGTAACTCTGCCGCATCGACCGCCACGATCACTTTGCCGCAAATCTCATAAGGGACCCCATGCTCGGAGCAGAACCGTTCCATGGCCGCCTTTCCTACGCGACAATTGAGAGCCCGCAGCGAGCCGGGGCGATAGTAGATTCCCGAGTGCAGGACACCCGAATTGTGCCCCGTCTGGTGGACGCCGACCGACGACTCCTTCTCAATGACGTGGACCTTTAGTCCCGGCCAGCGCTGCGTGATCTGCCAGGCGGTCGCCAGGCCAACAATTCCTCCGCCCAAGATCGCGATGTGACTATGCATGGGCGAAGATTTTAGCGGAGCAGTACGTAGTAGGCACACTCCGTGTGCCGTTGCCCTCTGACAGCAGACGGACTGTGCCTACTACACTAAAACGGATGCGAAAAATCCTCACCATTGAATCCACCTGCGATGAAACGGCCGCGGCCGTGATTGCGGAAGACCTGACCGTGCTCGGCAGCGTCGTCGCCTCGCAGGACGAGCTACATCGCCGCTTTGCCGGCGTCGTGCCCGAGATCGCGGCCCGGGCGCACGTGGAACGGATCGTGCCAGTAATTGACGAGGCCCTACGTCGCACGAATGCAAAGTTGGCCGATCTCGAAGCGATTGCCGTCGCCACCACGCCGGGTTTGGCTGGGTCCCTACTCGTCGGCCTGTGTGCCGCCAAGGCCCTCTGCCTGGCGACGGACAAACCGCTGGTGGCGATCAATCACCTGCATGCCCACATTTATGCCTGCCGAATGGCAGCTGGCCGCGATGTTTTTCCCTGCCTGGGGCTGGTTGTCAGCGGCGGACACACGAGTTTCTACGATTGCCGCTCACCGACGGACTTCGTCCTCCTGGGGGGCACGATCGACGACGCGGCGGGCGAGGCGTTTGACAAGGTGGCGACCATGCTCGGCCTGTCATACCCCGGGGGGCCAGCGATCACCCAAGCGGCTGAATCCGGCAATCCGCGGGCCTACGATTTCCCGCGCGGTTACGGCGGGGAAAAGAACAGCTACCAGGTCAGCTTTAGCGGACTGAAGACGGCCGTCCGCTATGCGATTTGTGGTCCCGACAAGCCGCAATTTTCCTCAGCCCATCTCACGCGTCGGCAAGTTGCCGACATGGCCGCCAGCTTTCAGGAAGCGGTAGTGGAAACGCTCGTTGAGAAATCATGGTTCGCCCTACGGCAAACGGGCCACCAGTGCCTCTGCGTCGGCGGCGGTGTTGCGGCCAATCGTCGCCTGCGAAGCGAGCTGGCCGCACTGGCTACGGAGATCGGTGTCGAACTGTACATCGCGCCCCGCGAACTGTGCACCGATAACGCAGTGATGGGGGCCATGGCCTGGGAACACCTAGCGGCCGGTAAAATCGAGCCGCTGGATGCGGATATCATCCCCGGACTGATTCGCCCTCAAATTGCTCATTGACCATTGCCAAATCGTTGCAATGATACCTACCTCTGGTAGACTCAAAGTCCTGGTACTGGCCATGAAACCTCCCCTTCTATGGGAGCCGGGGGCATGCCGCTCAAGGTTGGTTGTCGGTGTGGAAAGTGGTTTGCTGCGCCCGATCATTTGGCGGGAACGACCGTTCCCTGTCCGTCGTGCGGCAATCCGATCGTGATTCCGGCCGCCGGGACGACTGCGGCAATGCAGCCGCGTCCACAGGTTGCTTCCCAGAACGCTGCCGCCGGCTTGGTCGTGTCCTGCGTCTGTGGCCAGTCCTATAAAGCCCCGGAATCGATCCGTGGGCAAAGATTGCCTTGTCCGAAATGCGGTCGATCGATTCAGGTTCCAGCCGCGGCGGGTGCGCCGGCGGCGTCCGCTCCATTTGGGCTGGGTCCGCTCGGCGCAAGCGACCCCCTTGCCGATCCGCTCATGTCGGCGACTTTGACCGGCACACCTTTGGGGGGTGGTCCGCTGGCTTACGATCCACTGGGCAGGCCCATGGCATCAGCGCCGCTGGGGGCGCCCCTGGCGAGTCGGCAAGTGACAGTTCCGGCCGCCCAAGAAGGACCCAACCTGGTGCTGATCGGGGCAGTCGGCGGCGGCGTTGTCCTGGTACTGCTCGTGCTCGTGGGGGCCATTGTGGTCGCGAGCATGTCGAACAACAGCACGCCGATTGCCGCCAATTCGACGTCGCCCGACAGTACGGCGCCTGGTGCGACCGGCCCCGCCGCTCCAACGGCCGCTCCCGCAGGGGCAACCATCCCCGCAGCAGGAACTCCCAACCCTTCCAGCTCGCTTCCGTCCACTGCGACACCATCCACCGTCCTCGCTGCTACTCCGGTCGTGCCAAGCACGAATCCAGGCGCCAATTCGCCAGCCACGCCGATTCCGGGCGCTGTCGCCGCAGGCACTCCTACACCGGGCGCCGCGACTCCGGGGGGTGCGCCCTCCGGTGTCTCTCCAGGCGGCGCCCCCGCCTTCGGACCAACTGGGGTGCCGGCAACGACGCAACCCGGTGGGCGGCCAATCCCACCTGGACGAGGCGGATTTCCCGGCTCTCAGGGCTCAGCTCCAGCGGGCGGTTCAGCCGTCCCGCCCGGCGGAGGAATTGCGGGCGCTTCTGCCAATTCCAAAACCGGCGAGCGGATGGTGAGAGTCATCCCCCGCGATGATCCCAATGGCGCGTTTGAAATCGTGGAAAGTGTGACGCCGAATCCCAAAGGGTTCTCTGCCGCACTACCCACTTGGCACGGCGACGCCAAAGCCAAACTCGTTGGGGTCATGAAGATCGGCGATGCCACGCGGACGAACATCCAGGCCCACTATAGCTGGATGCACAATATCCTCCCGTTCATGGGACACCAGGACATCTACGACAAGTTCGATCTGACCAAGCCACTGCATGACAAAGCCAACATGAAGTACGGCATGTTTCTCGTGCCCGAATTCCTCGTCCCCGGCAATCCAAAACAGCGCTGGGATGGATATCCTTTCGATCACTTCGCCCTGACTCACTTCGTGGGCATGTCGGGGATCGAGGATTCCCGCAATGTGGTTGCGGGCAAGCTCGAGCGATCGGACCCGCGGGCAGGCGTGTTCGGCTACGATCGGATCGCTGCCCTCTCGGAAATCACCGACGGCACCTCGAGCACGATCATGGTGATCGGCGTGGGCGAACTGGCAAATCCGTGGGTCATGGGTGGCGGCGCCACGATTCGCGGGGCTCGCCAGCCGTACTTCGATAAGCTTTCAGGTTTTGCATCGCACGGCCAGAGCGGACCGATCACCATGATGGCCGACGGTTCCGTGCGCACCATTTCGCCCAACATCGATCCGGCCGTATTCCGCGCGATGTGCACGATCCATGGAGCTGACACAGTCGACCTTCAAACTGCCGCTCCGCTGCACAAGCTGGAGTAACATCCGCACTTTGGGGTTTGCGTCATGCGATTCTCAATTTCAGTATTTGTCCGCTGGATTGTTGCCGTGGCCGTCAGCTTCAGCGTCCTCGGGCTGGCCAGGCCGTCGCTGGGAGACATCGTCTTCTATACGCTGCCAGGGTCGAACCTGACGGTCGTGCTGCAAGGGAAGACGAAGGTCAACCAAGGTGGCACCGTCACGTTCAATCATCCCAAGTTGGGGACGATGTACTTCAAGCTGGAGCCAGGAACTGAGATCAAGGAAGTGCCGACCCTTCAGGACCAATTCTCCAAACAGCTTGGCAGGGCCGGAACCAATGCCGACAAGCGATTCCAGGCAGCACAGTGGGCCCTACGGCACGGACTGCTCCCCCAGTTCTACGATGCGGTGGACAAAACGCTGGAGGCCAACCCCCAGCATCCTCGCGGGCTGCTCATCAAAAAACTCAAGATGCTCATGGACGAGCCGATCGGCGACTCATCGCAGCAGGAAAAGGAAATGCGCGACCTGATCGGCCGCCCCGAGATGAAAACTGCGATGAGCAAGCATTACATCCTGCTGCACGACACGCCGGACAAGCCGGCCGAGAACCGCAAGAAGCCCCGCGCCCAGGAGCGCCTCGATCTGCTGGAGCAGGTCTATGAGAGCTTCCTGCTAAGGTTTTATGCCAGCGGCGTCGAGCTGCAGATCCCCAAAGAGCGGATGAAAATCGTGTTGTTTCAGGAGCACCAGGATTATCTCTTCTTCGCGACCAAGCTCGATGCGGGCCTGTCCCGTGCAGCCGGATTTTGGAGTTCCGACAACAATACGGCCGTATTCTACGACAATGGCTCGACCGAGGATTTTCAGCAATTGGTCAAGATGTCGGAGGATCTGCAAGATCTCAAGAAAGATGCCATCAAGATGCGGGCCAGCAACGCCGGAGACGTTCGCCGTCTGGCCGATACGTTGCAGTACGTGATCAACATGGAGCGTGAGAACCTCGACATCGAAGTCGTCAGCCATGAAGCGACCCACCAGATGGCCGGCAATACGGGCCTGCTACCGCGCGACGTCCGCATCCCGACCTGGGTTCACGAAGGTCTGGCCACGTATTTTGAAGCGCCCGATGGCGCGTCGTGGGGTGGCGTCGGCACCGTCAACAAGGACCGCCTGGAGTGGTATCGGGCGCTGGAGCGCGACCGCGAGCACTCCAACATCGACTTCATCGTTGGCGACCAGATCTTCGACTACGCCGGCAGCCACGCCTCCACAGTGCACGGCTATGGTCAGGCCTGGGCCCTGACCCACTTCCTGATCGAGAAGCACTTCGACGGGTTCATCGCCTTCTACCGTCGCCTGGGCGAAATGCCACCGGAGGTGCATCTCAGCCAGGAGATCCTCAACAAGATGTTTGACGAGTGCATCAAAGTGGACCGCAAGGCGCTCGACACCCAGTGGCGGACCTACATGCGGAGTCTGAAGACCGACCTGGAGCTGATTGAGGAGGATCGCTAGACGGTTCTCGTTCATGCGCCGGGGTCGCACAGCGGTTGCTTCTTTTCCGTGATCGACGGCGTCACGCGCGACATCTCGGCATTGAGCGCGATAAAGTCACGCCATTGCGGCGGGACATTGTCCTCGTAGAAGATTGCTTCGACGGGGCATTCGGGGACGCAGGCATCGCAGTCGACACACGACTCCGGGTCGATAAACAGCATTTGCTCCCCTTCTCGAAATGACTCACAGGGGCAGACCACCACGCAATCGGTATACTTGCAGCCAAAACAGGGTTGGGTGACGACGTAGGCCATCGAACCTTACTCCGATGAGACGGGTCTTGCTGGTGAGTGCCGCTGTGGCACGTCCACAATGATTCATCCGGATTGCGGCCGCCGACCGGACATGCCAGACGAGAAAAATGGAGAATTCCTCGCGAATCCTGGCCAACCGCCTGGCAACCGGCGATCCCAACTCGCCGCAGGCGGTCGTCGATCGGTACGTCGGCCGGCTGCTGGCACTCGTGCGGCCGCGGATTTCCGACCGGCTTAGGCGGCGGATCGATGCCGAAGACGTGGCACAGTCGGCCTTCCGTAGCTTCTTCCGCCGGGCGGAACTGGGCGAACTGGACTTGGGCCGCGGCGCGCCGCTCTGGCGGTTGCTCTCGGCCATCGCGCTCAACAAGCTGCACAAGCAGGCGGAACGTCACACTGCTGCGAAGCGCTCGATTCGGCGCGATTCAAGTCCCGGAAAATTGCTGACCGAAGTCATTGCCGGCCGCGAACCCGATCCGGCCGGGGCCGCAGCCATTGCCGATGAACTGGACTCGCTGATTGCCGGTCTCAGTCCGGTTGCTCGCCAGGTCGTCGAAATGCGGCTGGCCGATTACTCCCACGAGGAAATCGCCGCCGAAATCGGACGCTCGGATCGCACCGTGCGACGTATTCTCGCCGACGTCCAGGCCCAATGGCGGGACCGCGGCAATTGTTGATCCACTATTTGGCCGACTGCATGTTGCCGCACCACGAAGACGCCCTCGAACGCTTTGAAAATGCCTGGCGATCGGAGCGCAAGCCTGCCATCGCCTCGGTCCTGCGCGATGTGAAAGCCGGGGCCAGTGAGCCGACGCAGCGGGCCTTGGCCATCGAGCTTGTGAAAGTGGATCTCGAATACCGCTGGCGTGTCGCTCAGGCGCGTGGTCGGAAATCTGCCCTCAAGCTCGAAGCCTATGCAACCCGGCTGCCAATTCTCGGTACTGTGGCTGAACTTCCGCTCGATCTGATCGCCGAGGAGTACCGCGTGCGCCGCCGCTTTGGCGATGCACCCCAAATGGAGGAGTATTTTGCTCGCTTCATCCACCCGCGAGCCGAATTGGCGGCGGCGCTGGAGGCAGTGGACACCGAACTGGCCGAGGAGCGGGTGCCGCTTGCTGTCGCGACTCCGCGAGCGCCGCGGCTCCTTCGCCGCGCTGTCGATCCCCAGGCGCCGCTCTACTACGGCGACTACGTGCTCAAGCGGCAGATCGGCAGCGGCGGATTGTGCCGCGTCTATGCCGGCGTCCAACTCAGCCTGCGGAAAGAAGTGGCCATCAAAGTGCTGCGGCGGCAGTTCTGGAATTCGCCCGACGCTGTTGGCCGTTTTCTCCGCGAGGCACAGATCGTCGCCCTACTGCCGCGCGAGGGAATCGTCGGCATTCACGGCCTGGGGCGGCTGCCGCGAGGGGGCTACTTCATGGTGATGGACCTGGTGGACGGCCTGGATTTTCGTGCGCTGAAAACGAGCGGCCAAATTCACGAATCGCAAGCAGCTGAAATTGTCGCAACAGCGGCGGAGATCGTTGGCCGCGTGCATGCGGCAGGTTACGTCCACGGCGATATCAAGCCGGCCAATCTGCTGCTGGAATATGGCGGCAGGGTGCAGCTGACCGATTTTGGATTTGCCCGTCAACTCGGCGCGGCCGAGGTCCCGGGGCAAGAGTGGATTCTCGGCGGCACGCCGGCGTTTCTGGCTCCCGAGCTGGCCAGCGGATTCTCTCCCCCCGCGAGCCCGGCGATCGACGTTTTCGGCCTGGGCGCCGTGCTGCTGTGGCTCCTAACCGGCCGCGCAGTTCATGAGCAATGCAACGTGGGCGATTTGCAACGCTCGCTGCACGAGTCCACGTGGGACGCACGCGTGTGCGAGCGAATGCCGACGGCTGTTCCGTCGCCACTCGTGGACATATGCCGTCGGTGCCTGGCCAGGGATCCGAAACATCGACCCGCGCTGGATGAGGTTGCAACGCAGTGCCGGCAAAGCGCGCCGCTTGCGAATCGATCCGGCGCATGAAAAAACCCTCCGGCGGCCTAAACCGCAGGAGGGTTTTAAAAACCCCGGCAATACCTACTTTCGCGTTTGTTGCACTATCATCGGCTCCGCAAGCTTAACTACTGTGTTCGGGATGGGAACAGGTGTGGCCTTGCGGACATGGTCACCGGGAAGAACCGCTCAGGCGGTAAGACCTGAGCGGCCCGTAATTTGTTGCTGAGTAGATGGCACCTTGCGCCTTGTCCGGCAGAGCCGGAGCCAGCGCATCTCCTAGCAAGTCGTTATGACTCGTCGAGCTATCAGTTGCTCTTGGAGAGTGCTAGATAATTGTGGCCAAGCGTTTGCCCATTAGTACCGGTTAGCTCAATGCATTACTGCAAGTACACATCCGGCCTATCGACCTGGTCATCTTCCAGGGGGCTTTCGCGCAATAGCGCCACGAAACCTGATCTTGGAGAGGGCTTCACGCTTAGATGCTTTCAGCGTTTATCCTTTCCGCACTTAGCTATCCAGCCGTGCCACTAGCGTGACAACTGGTACACCAGAGGTGCGTCCTTCAAAATCCTCTCGTACTAAAGAAGAACCTCCGCAAGTTTCGTACGCCCGCAGCAGATAGGGACCGACCTGTCTCACGACGGTCTGAACCCAGCTCACGTACCACTTTCATTGGCGAACAGCCAAACCCTTGGGAGCTTCTTCACCCCCAGGATGTGATGAGCCGACATCGAGGTGCCAAACCGCCACGCCGCTGTGGACGCTCGGTGGCGATCAGCCTGTTATCCCCAGAGTACCTTTTATCTGATGAGCGATGACCCTTCCATACGGAATCACCGGATCACTAGGACCTGCTTTCGCACCTGCTCGTCTGATGAGACTCGCAGTCAAGCACCCTTCTACCCTTACGCTCGAAGCCTGATTGCCAACCAGGCTGAGGGTACCTTTGCACTCCTCCGTTACTCTTTTGGAGGAGACCGCCCCAGTCAAACTGCCCAACTGGAACTGTTCCCTGCCCGGTTTCACGGGACAGGGTTAGAACTAAAGCACATTCAGGGTGGTATTTCAACGGTGGCTCCATGATAGCTTGCGCTACCACTTCACAGCCTCCCACCTATCCTACACAAAACGTACCTCAGCCCAATACCAGCCTACAGTCAAGGTTCATGGGGTCTTTCCGTCTAACTGCGGGAACGTGGCATCTTCACCACGGCTACAATTTCACCGGGTTGGTGGTTGAGACAGTGCTCCAGTCATTACGCCATTCATGCAGGTCGGAACTTACCCGACAAGGAACTTCGCTACCTTAGGACCGTCATAGTTACGGCCGCCGTTTACCGGGGCTTCGGTTGCGAGCTTTGGCCTTGCGGCCTAACCCTCTTCCTTAACCTACCGGCACCGGGCAGGCGTCAGACTCTATACATCTTCTTACGAATTAGCAGAGTCCTGTGTTTTTGATAAACAGTTGCTAGAGCCGATTCACTGCGGCCTGCTTGCGCAGGCTCCCCTTATCGCGAACTTACGGGGTCAATTTGCAGAGTTCCTTAACCACCATTCTCCCGAGCGCCTGAGACTACTCGTCTCGCCTACCTGTGTCAGTTTTAGTACGGTTGCCAGTGTTCAACCCTAGGAGCTTTTCTTGGACGTTGCTCTGGTGACTTCGAGAACATAAGCGCTCTCGAGTGAACCGCTCGGCAGACGGGGTGGATTTACCAATCCCCAGCCTTGCGATCCCCTACCGACGTTTCTAGTCGTACGGCCCACCTTTGCAACGCCGTCCCTCCATCGGTCCGCTGGCAGCGCAGGAATGTTGACCTGCTCTCCATCGTCTACGCCTTTCGGCCTCGACTAAGGTACCGGCTAACCCTGGGCGGATTTACCTTCCCCAGGAAACCTTAGGCTTTCGGCGAGCAGGATTCTCACCTGCTTTATCGTTACTCATTCCGGCATAATCACCTGTATGTCCCGACAGCGGTCCTTCCGGTCCGCCTTGTATCTGACATACAGCGCTCTCCTACCACTCTTACGAGTCCACTGCTTCGGTGTAATACTTACTCCCGTTCATTATTGGCGCGAAATTGCTCGACCAGTAAGCTGTTACGCACTTTTTAAATGGTGGCTGCTTCTAAGCCAACATCCTGGCTGTCACCGCAACTTCACTTCCTTAGTGACTGAGTATTACTTAGGGACCTTAGCAGATGGTCTGGGTTGTTTCCCTCTCGACCGCGAAGCTTATCCCTCGCGGTCTGTCTCCCGGGATAGTCGCATCGGTATTCGGAGTTTGGCTCGGCTAGGCAACCTGGAGGGGTCCCTATGCCAATTCAGTCTCTCTACCCCCGACGCGTAGTGCCCCAAGGCTAGACCTCAATCTATTTCGGAGAGAACCAGCTATCTCTGCGTTTGATTAGACTTTCACTCCTCCCCACAAGTCATCCCACCGGTTTTCAACCCAGACGGGTTCGGACCTCCACGCAGTATAACCCGCGCTTCATCCTGCTCATGGGTAGTTCACGCAGTTTCGGGTCTACCATCCGCGACATTGTCGCCCTATTCAGACTCGGTTTCCCTGTGGCTTCGGTCCGTAAGACCTTAACCGGGCCGCGAACGGTAACTCGCCGGATCATTATGCAAAAGGCACGCCGTCACACGATCAATCGTGCTCCGACAGCTTGTAGGCACATGGTTTCAGGTTCTCTTTACTCCCCTCGACGGGGTTCTTCTCACCTTTCAATCGCTCTACTGAGTTTGCTATCGGTCGTCAGAGAGTATTTAGCCTTACGGGATGGTCCCCGTAGATTCAGCCGGGATTCCACGTGGCCCAGCTTACTCAGGTACCTCTCGAGAGACCGTTTGTCTTTCGCTTACGGGACTGTCACCCTCTATGGTCCAGCGTTCCTGCACGGTTCTGCTAGACAACGGCTTTGTAACTCTCATGTGAAAGGCCCTACAACCCCGTGTGGGAAAACCCTCACGGTTTGGGCTATTCCGCGTTCGCTCGCCACTACTGACGGAATCGATTTTTCTTTCTTTTCCTCCGGTTACTGAGATGTTTCAGTTCACCGGGTTGGCCGCAAGGCACCTATGGATTCAGTGCCCGCTAATTCGGGTATCTCGGGATCAACGCTTGCTTGACAGCTACCCCGAGCTTTTCGCAGTCTTCCACGCCCTTCATCGCCTTCTGACGCCAAGGCATCCCCCATGCGCCCTTAGTAGCTTGACCACAACAATCCAGAACTCTCCACATCCGACCGCCGGCTCGCGCCCGCAGCCATCGCATCGAATTACGGATGTGCGGCAACCACTACACACCTGTCATCAGCACCGAGGCTTGCACCCCGTCGCCAATGACATGATCCAAAGTAACGATAGCTCTTTCGTCTCGCCCAGCATCGCCAGCCCCCTTGCGAGAACTGCCAAACTGGACAAGCGCTACCTAAGAAATCGTGCCAGGTCTCGCCTCACCGCCAGGCCGAAGCCCACGGCAAGCGACACCTTTCACGAAGATGCCATCTACTACAACAACCAAATTGTCAAAGATCTTCGAGCCGCCGTCTGGCTCAGCCAAATAGCGACCGCCCACTGGGTGGGAGCTCATTTTGCACGGCAAAATAGGCTCGCAACCAGTGATAGCGTCAAGCCAAGGGGGAAAAAGCAAGGGTACGAAAACCGGCCCGAGGTGTCAATGAGGGGTCCGAGCGATTCCAGATGGGGTTAACTCGGACGACTCGTGGCCAGGCTCAGATCTAACTTCGTCGTCTAGAAATATAGGCAGTCTTGAACCGCGGACAAGAGTTAAGCCGCCGTTTTTCCGCCAAACCGCTGGCTAAAGTGGAGACGAAGGGGCTCGAACCCTCAACCCCAGCCTTGCAAAGGCTGTGCTCTCCCAATTGAGCTACGTCCCCGGGGCGAACCCGCAGTGGGCGGTAGAAGATTCGAACTTCTGACCTCGTCGTTATCAGCGACGCGCTCTAACCAACTGAGCTAACCGCCCGTTCAAAACCCGTTGAATCGGTTGATTCTACGGCCGCCCCAAGTGCTGTCAAAGGGGCAAAAATCCGCCTCCGTCCTGACCCAGACAACCAAACTAACCCCTTCGTTTCGGCAGTTTTCGCACCTGCTCCGCAGCCGTTGGTGGAAAGTTCTCTTTGCGGCATTCAAGCCACTCGTACAATCAACCGACGCCCGCCGAAAGGATACGGTTCGGAATCTCCGTCAGCCGAAACCATAGATAAGGTGTGCTTTGCACCGTGGTTGACGATTTTCCGCAACACCTTAATTTTCAATTACTTACAGCACTCTCCTTGGAAGGAATGGACGCCATGAAACGCCGCCTCATTCATCTCTCGATGGGGTCCGCCGTCCTGGTCGTCAACCTGCTGATGAATTCCCATTCTTGGGCTGCTAAGCCGACTCCGGCCGAAGCACTGGGGATCACCCCCACCCAGGAAGGAGTCGATTACGAGCTGCCGGATAAGTCCGAGATCGCCCGTTGTACCGTGGTTTCCGAGACAATCGGTGGCATTTCCGGCCTGGTCGTTCGCGGCCCCGCCGGGCAGGTGCTGCGCCGCTTCCTGGACACGAACGGCGACAACAACGTAGATCAGTGGTGCTATTTCAAGGACGGCATTGAGGTCTACCGCGACATCGATACGGACTTTGAGAAGAAGGCCAAAGTGAACGAATGCCGCTGGCTGGGAACGGCTGGAACGCGATGGGGAATCGACGAGGATCAGGATGGCTCCGTCGATCGCTGGAAACAGATTTCCGCCGAGGAGGTGAGTTCCGAACTGGTCGCCGCCATTCGCGACAAAGACGCGGCCCGTTTTCGCCGGCTGCTATTGTCCGCCAAGGAGATCGACGCCTTGGGGCTGGGCGAAAAGCAGACTGACGAATTGAAAGGCAAGGTCAGTGCCGCCGTGAGCGCTTTTGAGGAGCAAGCTGCCAAGCAGAAGCTGATTACGAAACAGTCGGAGTGGATTCATTTCGGCGGGACGCGGCCTGGTGTCATCCCGGCGGGAACGGAGGGCTCGACCAAAGACATCACGGTTTACGACAACGTGACGGCAGTGGTGGAAACGCGGGCAGGTACTGATGACAAGCACACGCAGATCGTCATCGGCTCGCTGGTGCGCGTTGGCGACGGCTGGCGGATGATTGACCTGCCGCGCAGTTTTTCATCCGATCCGTCAGCCGCCGGGCTAGGCTATTTCTTCCTCGGTCCGACCGCCAAACGCCCCGAATTCGATGCGGCTGCTGCCGCCGACGGCGTGAGCGAAGAATCGCGCAAGTTGTTCGATGAGCTTAGCGCCCTGGATAAGTCGCTGGCCGCCGCCAGCGAGCCGAAGGAGCTTTCCCGGCTCCATGGAAAGCGGGCCGATCTGATGGAGAAGTTGATTCAAACTGCCGAGAGCGCGGACGATCGCATGAATTGGGTCCGGCAATATGCGGAGACGGTCGGCGCCGCCGTCACGACGGGCAGCTTTGCCGAAGGGGTACAGCGTCTTGAGTCGCTGGCCACTTCTGCCGGCAAGCTGACGGGCGGAAAAGAATTGGTCCCAATCGTGAAGCTGCGGCTTCTCCAGGCGATCAAGGACCGCGACTCCCAGGCCGAGGACGCCGACTACGCGAAGGTGCACCAGGAATGGATCAAGGGACTGGAAGGTTTTGTGGAGGAGTTTGCCGACAGTCCGGAAGCGGCCGAGGCAATGCTGCAATTGGCGATGGGCTTTGAAATCTCCGACAAGCCCAAAGATGCCGTCACCTGGTACGGGCGGATCGTCAAGGATTTTGCGCAGACGGAGGTGGCCAAGAAAGCAGCCGGAGCGCGATACCGGATCGAATCGCTCGGCAAACGCATCACACTCAAGGGGAAGTCAATCGACGGCCGCACGGTCATCGACGTGAACGACTACGCCGGCAAGGTCGTGCTGGTCCATTATTGGGCGACGTGGTGTGAGCCGTGCAAAGAGGACATCGAAACGATCCGCTCGCTCCAGGCGAAATATGGCAAGAACGCCTTCCAGCCGATCGGCATCAGCCTGGATTCGGCCGCGACCGAAGCCACCAGGTTTGCGGGCGAAAATCGCCTAACCTGGCCGCAGCTCTACGAGGCGGGCGGCATGGACGGCAGTCGCCTGGCGACCGATCTGGGGGTGCTGACGCTGCCGACGATGGTCCTCTTGGACAAGCAAGGACGAGTCGTGAGTTATAGCCTCCACGGCAGCGAACTCGACCCGGAATTGCGGAAGCTGCTTTCTACGACCCGGCCCGCATCGACCAAATAGAACGGCCGATTGACCTAGTTGTGCTCCGTTTCCTGCCGTAAACTGCACAAAAGGCGCAGTTTCACGGTCTTGTGAGCGGCGGAGCATGGGTTATCGCGGTCTCAAGCGCGTTCTCGGCGAGTCCAATCTGGAGCGCAAATGCCGCTGGCTGTTCGGCATTTGCCTGCTGGGACTGGTGGTGCTGGCATTCTGGGGAGTTTCCCGCATCGCGGAGAATCTCGCGCAGCGGATCATGCTGAGCAAGGGTCGCGAGCGGGTGCGGGTCGTGTTATTCGACCTTCACTGGCAAAGCTGGACGACCGATCCGAAATTCCTGGCGTATCGAGACCAAATTAGCGAGGAGTTGCTGCCACCGGAAAGCCGGCTGAATCCGACGGCGAAGAACGACCCACACGCGGCGCGGTTCATCGAGCTCAGTCATACGCGGCCCAAGTTGGGCAATCTGCTGACCGCTCTGCAGCTACAACCGGAGAACGACTACGAGCGCCAGTTGCTGCTGGATTTGAAGCAGGAAAAGGATCGCCAACTGGCAGATCAGGCCAACGTCAAGGGCAATGATGCCGCCGTCAAAGGCCCAGTGGCCCCCGACATCGCACTGGCGGCAGTGACCGATCCACGGGAAGGATTCGAGCCTCCTTACCGCACGCGGGCCGTTCCCAACGAGAATCGGTACTACTACTACGAACCCATTTACTGGACGACACGATCGGGCGCCTGTCTGAAGTGTCATCTCCTGCCCAGCTATGGCGGGCCGGCCGCCGATTCGCCAATGCTCTCCGAGTCCGCGATGGACTTTGTCGCCGTGCGCGTTTCGTTGCCCTACGAAGAGACGAAGGCGGCCATCAACTGGACGCGGGCGGTGCTGATTGCAGTTGGGATTCTCACCGTGTTCTTCGCCATGGTGGCGCTGTGGGTGGTGGTGCGGTACGTAGTCGTCAAGCCGCTGGCGCACCTGCGGGAAGTGAGCGATGACGTGGCCCGCGGCCAGCTCGACGTGCGGGCAGAGATCCACACGCAGGACGAGTTCGAGGACCTGGCGACTAGCTTCAATAAGATGCTCCGCAACCTGATCGAGACGCAGGCGGAGCTGCGCAACGTCAATAAAAGCCTGGATTCCAAGGTGGACGAGCTGGCGCAGCTCAACATGCGCTTGCACGAGATGAACCGCGTCAAAGGAGAGTTCCTGGTCGCCATGAGCCACGAGCTGCGCACGCCGCTCAACAGCATCATCGGCTTCTCCGAAGTGCTCCAGGGGATCGATTCGCTGAGCGACAAGCAAAAACGCTACGTGCAGAACATCCAAAAGTCGGGCCGCGATTTGCTCAACATGATCAATGACATTCTGGACCTCAAGAAGATCGAGGCGGGATTGATGGACGTTCGCCTCAGTGAGTTTCCGCTGGATAAGATCATCCATGCCCAGTGCGACATGGTTCGCATGCAAGCCGAAGACAAGAACATCGACCTGTCGGTGGAAATCGACGGCGTGCTGCCGCTGATGTTCCAGGACCAGGCCAAGGTGCAGCAGATTCTCACCAACTTGCTGTCCAACGCGATCAAGTTCACTCCGGAAGGGGGAAGGATCGTTGCCGGCGCCCGCGGCCGCGACAACGGCACCGTGGAAATGTGGGTCGCAGACACAGGCGTAGGCATTGCCGACGCGGATCGAGAGATCATCTTCGACAAATTCCGGCAAGGCTCGAGCGTGCTCGGCCAGGACGGGCTGAAGCGCGAGTATTCCGGTACTGGTCTAGGCCTGTCGATCGTCAAGGAGCTATGCAAGCTGCTAGGCGGCGAAGTGAGCGTCGAAAGCGAGCTGGGGAAAGGCTCGACATTCCGCGTCGTTCTGCCCTGGATGAAAGCGGACGTGGCCCAGTCCGCGACCCGCGTCTCCTCCAAAGTGGATGAAATGACCAGGCCGCGGCGGGCGGACTTGGCGCCGCAGGCGTAACGCCAGTAGTTCCACGTTCAGAGTTCCAAGTTCAAAGTTTGCTGGCGGCAGACATGGACGACAGCAACTTTGAACGTTGACCCAGGAACTTTGAACTCCATGACGACTCGATTTGAACCGGAAGTCCTGTTATTCACTGACGGCGCATGCAGCGGCAACCCAGGTCCGGGGGGCTGGGCGTTCATTCTCCGCCACCTGGCCAGCGGAAAGGAAAAGGAAGCCTCGGGGGGCGAGCGCGAGACGACCAACAATCGCATGGAACTGAAGGCCGTTGTGGAAGGTCTTTCGGCTCTTTCGCGCCCATGCGCCGTCGAACTCTTTACGGACAGCGAGTATGTCCGCAAGGGGCTGTCGGAATGGATGGCCGGCTGGAAGCGCAATGGCTGGAAGCGGCGCGAGCAGGGGAAGCTCAAAGAACTGAAGAATGCCGACCTGTGGAAGCAGCTCGACAAGCTTGTGGCGAAACACACTCTGAAATTCACACGCGTGGCGGGTCACAGCGGCCATCCAGAAAACGACCGCTGCGATGAACTGGCCGTGGCGGCGTATCAGCAATACCGTTGCCGGTAGCCGCTTTGCAGAAAAGCACCCCCCAATTGCCGGTCGTTGGCGGGGCGGTCACAATCTGCTCCGATCGGGGTACGCTCCCATTGCTGGACCCGTTACCAGACGTTCGCACATGGCTCAAGATCGCAAGGTCGTTACCCCTTCGCCGGAGAACAGCGAAACGCCGCTGGCGGCCGTTCGCGGCTGGGTGACCCCCACACGGCTGTTCTTCGTCCGCAATCACTTCGACGTGCCACGAATCGACGCCGCGAGCTGGCGGCTGAGCGTTGCCGGGTGCGTCGCTCGTCCCCTGTCGTTGTCGTACGACGAGCTGAACGAAATGCCGCAGCGGACGGTGCTGGCCACATTGGAGTGTGCCGGCAATGGCCGCTCGTTTTTGTCGCCGCGCGTGGCCGGCGTGCCATGGGGCGCTGGGGCGGTGGCTCATGCCGAGTGGTCGGGTGTGCCCCTGAGGGACGTTTTGGAGTCGGCGGGGATCACCGACGACGCGGTGGAAGTGGCCTGTCAGGGGGCCGACCGCGGCAGCGAGCCGGACCATCCCCAAGTAATGCCCTTTGCCCGCGGCCTGCTGCTGGAAAAGGCATTGCACCGCGACACGCTGCTGGCCCTGCGGATGAACGGCGAGCCGTTGACGGCGGACCACGGTTATCCCGTGCGGCTTCTCGTCCCCGGATGGTACGGCGTGGCCTCGGTGAAGTGGCTGTCGCACATCGAAGCGGCAAGAGAGCCTTTCCACGGCTATTTCCAGACGACGAAGTACACGATCCAGCGCCGCCAAGGGGGCGGAACGAAGACCGTCAGCATTCAGGGGATGGCCGTCAAGTCGGAGATCGTCCGGCCTGCCGCGAGCGCCGCGCTGGGGGTCGGCCGGCAGCGGCTATTCGGACTGGCCTGGGCCGGCGAAGAAGCAGTCTCGCGCGTGGAAGTCAGCACGGACGATGGCGCAACCTGGTCCAATGCCGAGTTGCTCGGACCCTTTGCGCCCTACTCGTGGACCGTGTGGGAATTCCTTTGGAACGCACGCGAGACGGGGAACTACCGCCTGCTGTCCCGCGCCGTGTCCGCCAGTGGACGCACGCAGCCCAGCGAGCACGACCCGCTGCTGGGCGGCTACATGATCCACTTCAGCCGTCCGATCGAGGTCCAGGTGCAGCCGCTGCCGGCGGCGGACATGGCCCGTAGCGACGGCCAGACGCTGCTTTACGACATGAACGCCTTCGCCGAGGTCAACGCCAGCCTGCCGCTGGACGTGCATCTGGAGTACAACCTCGGGGCGGGAATTTGATTTTCGCCAGCGAGCCGAACGCATGACCGAGCTGCAACCGCCGATTGCCGAGCTGAGCCTGCTCGATCGGTTCACCAGCCGCATCGAGCTGCCCGAGCTGGCCCGCTGGCTGGCGCAGACTCGCTTGAGCTTTGACGACGTCAAGCCTTTCCTACGGTTTCACCCCGATCGTTACGTGCGGAACCTGATGCACGCCGGCCCGGCGTATCAGGCCCTGGTCCTTTGCTGGCGCAGCGGCCAGCGCAGTCCGATCCACGATCACCAGGGTTCGAGCTGCGCGGTCAAAGTGCTCCGCGGCGTCGCCACCGAAACGCAATTCGAGAAGACCGAGGCTGGCCTGGTCTACGCCGTCGGCTCGCATCAGCTCGCGGAAGGTGCTTCGTGCGCCAGCCAGGATGACGACATCCATCAGATGTCGAATTTGCAGCCGCCGGGAGAGGATCTGGTGACGCTGCACATCTATTCGCCCCGCTTGCTGTCGATGAACATGTATTCCATCCTCGACGCCAAGGTCACGCAGTTCTTCGACCCGATCAACGACGAATTCGTCAGCGGCGCCGGCATTTAACAGCCTGACTTATGGCTCTGGCGTCAGCTCTTCGAGCGAAACATCCTCGGCGTATTCCTGCATGGGAACGATGTCCGACGATTCGGAAGCGGAAGTGGCGGCAAATTGCTCATCGCTCAAGAATCCCAGCGCTTCGCGCTCGCTCACAGCCACGGTGTAGACGGTTATCAGGTGGCTGATGTGGTCCGTCAGATCCCAGACGCGATGCACCACGCCCACGACGCGCAGCCAGGACATCGAGTCGGCCGAGTCCAGCATGCTCTGGCTATGCAAAACGTCCCCCACATGGATCGCTTGCAGCGGCGTCGTGGTCGAGAACTGCACCAGCACTCGATCTCGCTGGCCGGGCGCCATGATGTCGAGGAAGTAGCGGACGATTTTGGTTTCTCCCATCGCATCGGTCCTCGTTGGTTGGTGGCGGCCTAAATCTTGTCCGCCATCCGGCTGATTCGCAGATGACTGTCGAAGTGCGGCGTGGCTACATTCAGCAGATCGGGCGAAAGCGACATGTCGCGCGGGACGTTGGGAAGCTTGAAGGCCTGGAACTCGTTCTTTTCCGTTCCCTTCCAAAAGAACAAAAATCCGCCTCCCCGTCCGCCGCCCCCGGCCATCACGAATCCCTGCGGATGAAACGCCACGTTCCACGCCACCCCTTGGACGTTTCCTTTGCTGGTGTACTGCACGATCTCTTTGCCGTCGGCCCAGTTGACCAGTACCACGCAAATGTTGCCGATCCCGGCGAAGGCGTTACTCACGTTCGTTATGCCGCTGGCGGCCAGTTGCGTGCCGTCGGCATTGAATACCAGCCCGCGGGTGCCGCCGATGTCCGCCTTGAATGCCTCGTCGTACTTGGACAGCACGGGAATCGTGAAGCGTCGCGTCTCCTTCCCCGCCTCCAGGTCCCACTCGACGACGTTCGCCATCAAGTCACCGGTCGCAAGGTGCTTTCCGTTTGGATGAAATGCCGCGCCGTAAATGTGGCGATTGTGCCCGCCGCTGAATTCCTTCACCGGCGAGCCATCGGAAACCTTCCAGATCTTGACGACCAGGTCGTTGCCGACCGAGGCCAGCAGCTCACCATTGGGGCTGACCGCCAGGGCGCGAATCCACCCTTGATGGGCCTCGATGGTCTTGATCGGCGCCGGCTTCTCCGCAGCGACCGGCCACCAGATCAACCGGCCGTCGTATCCGCCTGTTATCAGCGTCTGGCCGTCTTTGCTGAACGCGATTGCTCGCACCCAGCTTTCGTGGCCGGCCAACTCGGTCTTGTTGCCGCTGTCGAAATCGAACCGCCACACGCGGCTGTCCTGCGCCCCGGCGAAGACCCATTTGCCGGAGGGATCGAATCGGCACGAGATCAGCGGGCTGTTGTGGGCCCAGTCTTTGGCCACGTAGGTCTTGGCGGGATCGGCCGGCGTCGTCTGCATTTTCTGTCCCTTGGCGGGAGGCCATCAGCCACGCTGTAGATTAAATCGCTCGCCGTGGGGCGGTCAACCAAGAGGCGGTCGGGAGTCGATTTCGGCCGACGGCTCTCCGTTGTCGCAGTTTGCTGGCGGAAATCGACTTCCAACTTCGCCACGCACGCCTTCAGAACAGCATCGCGCCGGGATAGGTCACGCGTCCATTTTCCACGCGCGAAAAATCGGGCAGCGCATGCGGCTCGGTACGATTCTTCCGCACGATGTTCAGCACCTGCCGGCCGCGGGCGACGAGCGCGTCGGCTATCAACCGCCGATGACAACTGTGCCAGTCCTGTTCGGCACACATGATGGCGGTCCGCTTGCCGTTCGCCAGTTCGGTCAAATCCGCCAGTGCCGACTGGAATGCAGACGACTGCGTGTAATCGGCATAGGCGGCAAACTGCTCCACTCGCCAGGCCGAATTTGGCGAATCGGGTAATCGCTCCCGCCGGCGTCCGCCGAGCGCCTCGAAATGCTTGTATTTGATCCCCGCCTCCGACAGCGACAGCGGCAATTCGTCTTTCCCAAACTGTGGATGTTTCCGCGAGCCCGGAAAGCGGCGGACGTCTGCCAGACACTCGATTTGATTCTCGCGAAGGAGGTCCAGAAACGCCTCCATTGAGCGATTGGAATGGCCGATGGTCCAGAGGGTTTCGCTCATCAAAACACAAGCGTAGGCACACTCCGTGTGCCGTTATCCGTGTGGACGGCACACGGAGTGTGCCTATTACATCAAGCGCCGCCGAACCGCTCTTCCTTCCATGGGTCGCCATGCATGTGATAGCCGCCGCGCTCCCAGTAGCCGGGGCGGTCGAAGGGAATCAGCTCGATGCCGCGGATCCACTTGGCGCTCTTCCAGGCGTAGAGCTGCGGAACCAGGCCGCGGACCGGGCCGCCGTGATCGAGCGGGATCGGCTCACCGTCGTGCGTGTCGGCCAGCAGCGCGTCGTCGGCCAGAAAATCGGCCAGCGGGAGGTTGGTCGTCCAGCCGCTGTCGTACCCGTGGCAGATGACAAACTTGGCTTGCGACTTGATGCCGGCGCGGCCGAGCAGTTCCTTCGTCGAGACCCCTTCCCACACGTTCCCCAGCCGCGACCACTTGGTCACGCAGTGGAAATCGGAAAAGACCTTCACCCGCGGCAGTTTTCTAAATTCTTCAAGCGTCAAGGAGACTGGCTTCTCGACCAGGCCGAAGATCTCCAGCTTCCACTTCGCCAGATCGATCTGCGGCGTGCCGAAGGCATCGAGCACCGGCCACTTGGGAGTCCGCGACTGCCCCGGCGGAATGCGATCGGCCCTGCGCGTGTCGGGGCTGATAATCGCATCGGGTGGGGCGTCGGCGGGCGCGGGTGGCGGGCCGGACTGGTATTTGGGGTCCTGGGAGAACAAGTGATATTGCTCCGAGAGCGTGGCAATTGTGTCAATCCAGAGAATTGTTCGATGCCAGGCAAGGGGACCTAGATTCCAATGATTAAGGGACACCGATTGGAAGGATCAGCTCAGATTACCAGACTTGGCTTCGATCTGTGTTGATCTGTTCAGTCTCTGTCCAATTCCCCGTCGCTTTTGGCTGCGTGCCGGCTGTTAGTATCCCACTGCCGCTCCGTCCTTCCGCGATTCGGTTGCGCCGTGCAGCACGCCGTTTTCCCAGTCGATGAGAATGCCTTGATATCCGCCGTAGCCGCGGGCGCGGATCACTTTGTGCCCTTTGGCCTTCAGGGCCTCGACCACCTCGTCGCTGACGCCCGCTTCGACCGAGACAATACCACTCCCTTCTGCCGGCAGGCCCGTCGGCGTGGCGCTGCCGGCGTGGCTCACGCGCGGCGCATCGCCTGCCGCCTGCACGTTCATGCCAAAGTCAATCAGGTTCATCACGATCTGCACGTGCCCCTGCGGCTGCATATCCCCTCCCATGACGCCGAAACAGAAGTACGGCTTTCCGTCCTTGGTAATGAATGCCGGGATGATCGTATGGAATGGGCGCTTGTGCGGCTGGAGCCGATTGAGGTGCGTATCGTCGAGGGCGAAGAGCTGCCCGCGGTTCTGCATGGCAAATCCCACGTCGCCTGGCACCACCAGCGAGCCGAAGCTGTGGAAATTGCTCTGGATAAACGAGCAACAATTGCGGTCCTGGTCCACCACCGTCAAGTAGATTGTGTCTCCCAGCGCCAGCTTCGCGTCCCCCGCCGGCACATCCTCGGCGGCATGGTTCATATTGATCCGCTTTGCCTGCCGCTGACCATATTCCTTGGAGATCAGCTCGGCAACCGGCTGTTTCTCAAATGCCGGATCGGCATAGAATTTCGCCCGGTCGGCAAACGCCAGCTTCTTGGCCTCGATAAACAGGTGGATGTGCTCGGCCGAGCTATGTCCCAGCGACGCGATGTCCCACTGCGCGAGCACGTTGAGCATCTCCAGCGCCGCAATCCCCTGCCCATTCGGCGGCAGTTCCCACACCTCGTAACCGCGGTAGTTCGTGCTCACCGGCTCGATCCAATCGCTGGTGTGATCGGCGAAATCCTTGAGCGAGAAATAGCCGCCGTTTTTCTCGCTGAAGTCAACCATGGTTTTGGCAATCTTCCCCTTGTAAAACGCATTAGGCCCTTGCTCAGCAATTTGCCGCATCGTCGCCGCCAATCGCGGGTTCTTCATCACCTCTCCCTCGCGCGGGGCTCGCTGGCCGTCAATCAAAAACGTCGCCGCCGACTCGGGCCACTTCTTTAACCCTGCTTCACTCGCCTTCCATGCGCCGGCAATCACCTCCGGCACTGGACAACCCTCTTCGGCCGTCTCGATCGCCGGCTTCAGGCTCTGCGCCAGCGGCAATTTGCCAAACCGGCCGCGCAACTCTCCCCAGCCGTGCACACAGCCAGGCACGCTCCACGGCAGCGGCCCTTCCAGCGGAATTTGCGTCAGCCCCCTCTCCTTGAACACTTGGCTGTTGAGAGCATACGGACTGCGACCCGAGCCGTTGAGGCCGTAGAGCTTCCGCGTTTTGGCGTCCCAGTAAATCACGAACACGTCGCCGCCGATGCCGCAGCTCATCGGCTCGACGACGCCGAGCATAGCGTTAGTTGCAATCGCCGCATCGGCCGCGTTGCCGCCGGCCTTGAGAATTTCGAGTCCGGCCTGTGCCGCCAGCGGGTGGCTAGTGGCGACCATGCCATGTTTGGCGATGACGACGGATCGGCCCTGTTGCGGATGCTTGCCGCCGCGGTCGAAACCGACGGCATTGTTCGTTAGGAAAGTCATGGCGGCGAGTAACATAGGGAGCGAGCGAGCGGCATACATGGTAGTGCCTCCTGAGCGATCAGTTTGGCACCGGCGCGGGCGAATCGCAAGTCGCGCGTTAAACCCGCCTCACCACGAACCGCTGATACTGCCCCACGGCCGGCACTCCCACCGGCCGCTTGTGCTCGTCGAAGAGCATGACCGAGAAGCCGCGGTCGGTTGCCAGCTTGAGGAAGTCGCCACTTGCGCTGCGGCCGGCGTCACCAAACCAGGCCACGCCGCCGGGGGCGAGAATTTTTTCCAGCAGGCTCACGAGGATTGGATTCTTTGCCCGTTCGTAAAGCACGTCCGCCGCGATGATGACTTTGACTTGCAGTGGCGGCGGTTCACGCCAATCGAGTACCATCCCTTGGGCGTTGGCTTCCACACCATTGCGGCGCGCATTTTCCAGTGCCAGTACCACCGCCAGCGGCACATAGTCGCTGAAGGTCACGCGATAACCGCGGGCCAGCGCCGCCAGTCCCGCCAGGCCGCTGCCACAGCCGATTTCGAGAATCTCCGTTCCGGGCGGCCAATCGGCGGAAAGCATGGCCTCTGCCAGATGATATGCCGCCGGCCAGAGCTTGGCCCAATAGGGATCGGCCAGCTCGCGCGGGGCCGATGGGGACTCGTCGAGGTCGTCGAGAAACCGGTCGGGATCAGCCGGCAGGAGCATGCGGAACGTGTGGTCGCCGATCGCCACGTCTTGCTCTGACCAGCCGCCGGGAATTTCTCGCTCAGCAAGCGACAGTCCATTCAGCATCGTCAAAACTTGCCTCGTTTCCGTTCCTTCGCCGGCAATACTTCCAGGCACGTTGTCCACCAGCCGGTGAGGATGGTCTTGATGAACTCGTCCGGCAGTCGCTCGGACCTCATCTCGGCGGCCAGGCGGTGATGATCGTACTCGATAGGGATGAATTCCGC
>DASRJP010000343.1:0-12069 GCA_035649415.1 Pirellulaceae bacterium
TGCTGGCGGCCGAGGCCGCGGCACTCGTCACGCTGCTGCCAGGACTGTTGGAAATGGCGGGCCCGGCGCGCGAGCAACTGGCGGCCGAAGCGGAACGGGTGACTGCCAGTGACTCGGCCCGCATTTGGCCGGTCCCTGCGCCACATGCCGGTCAGCTGCAGACAACCCGCCACTGGTGGACGGTGCAGACCTGGGCGACGGTGCGGTACCTCATTATTCCCGGAGCCATCCTCGTGCTGACGATTGGAGGCGGGGCGCTCGTTGGGTGGCTCACGCAAATTGGGCTGCTTCCTGCCTGGATCTTCCTGGCCCTGATGGCGGCAGGCATCATCGGGTTTCTGCTCTACTGTCGGCACCTCATCAGGCAGGATGCGACCGAAACCTATCGGCTCAGGTTTGAACTGAGGCTGCTGCGCGAGGCGCTGGCCCAGCGGCCAGGTGCGCTGATTGCCGCCACAAACGAGCAAGCCGTCTACGCGCTGGCCAAGCCGCGGCGACTGTGGAAGGAAGAGAGCGGCAATCGCCTGGGGGAAGCGAACCACGGTGTGCTGGCGATCGACGACGAGCAGCGTGCAATTCTCTTTGAAGGAAACTACGAGCGCTATCTCATTCCGGCCGCGGCCATTGTGGACTGTAGCCTTGAGACCCCGCCGACGCAGATGGTGGTTGTCACCGACCCCTGGGCCGTGGTTGTCACCGCACGGCTCGGCAGCGGCACCTGGGAATTTCCTTTCTTTCCGCTGGCGAATATCGCTGGGGCAAACAACTGGGAGCGGGCCGCCGCCCTCATCGACCGCATCGGCGAAATGTGCGGCCGCACCTTCGGCGAGCCGGTCACTCAAAATCCTGCACTGCAAGTACCGGTCGTGTCGTAGCGGGGAACTTGCGGCGGAATTCTGGGCCGCGAAAATCCACGGCTTTAGCGCTGGCATTGCTCTGCCGCGATGGCAAAAATCAGGCGGTTGCTCGACCCTGCGCCTGCTTGGAGGACCGGAGATGCAAAAACTCTCTCGTCGCACGTTGCTTACCCGCGGCCTGGTCGCTTCCGGAGCGCTTGGCCTCTCAGCTCTTAGCTATCGCCGTTTGCTGGGGGCCAGTGAGCGGATCGGCGTCGGCTTCATCGGCTACGGCCTGATCGGCAAGCGGCACGTGGCCGATTTCCGCGGCGAGAAGGAAGTCGATCTGATCGCTCTGGCGGAGGTACATCGAGGCCGATTGGAAGAGGGAGCGGCGGCACTGGGCCCTGGCGCAAAAAAGTACGGCGACTTTCGCAAGCTGCTGGACGACAAGCGCGTCCATGCCGTCGTCGTTTCGACCCCCGACCACTGGCACGCGCTGATGACGATGCTGGCCTGTGATGCCGGCAAGGACGTGTACGTCGAAAAGCCGCTGACGCTCTTTGTCCGCGAAGGGCGGTGGATGATCGACGTCGCCGCGCGCACCAGGCGGGTGGTGCAGGTCGGCACGCAGCAGCGCTCGGGGCCGCACTACCAGCGGGCACGGGAGCTGATGCAAAAGGGCAGGCTCGGCAAGATCATGTCCGTCCGCATGCAGGCCGTGCGGAACATCAGCCGGGGGTTTGGCAAACCGGCTGATCGCGAGCCGCCGCCGGAGCTTGACTGGGACCTGTGGCTCGGCCCGGCGCCGAAACGGCCTTACAACCCGCTGCGCTGCATCTATCACTTTCGCTGGTTTTGGGACTATTCGGGCGGCCAGATGACCAACCTCGGCGCCCATCAATTGGACATCGTCGATTGGGTGCTCGGGCTCGATCGACTGAAGAGCGTATCTTGCTTCGGCGGGCGCTATGTGAACGAGGACGGCGGCGAAACGCCCGACACGCAAGACGCGATTTTCGACTGCGGCAACTTCACAGCCGCCTGGACGCTGCGGGAAGGCTCGCGCGGCGGCGGCAATCCCGCGGGGCTGGAGTTCTTTGGCACCGACGGCAGCCTGGCGATCTCACGAAGCGACTTTACGGTAATGCCGGACCCGCGCGTGCCGCCGGAGAGTTTGATTCCAGCATTTGATGGTCATCCGGTCGGCGGGCCGCTGGCCGCCGGCAAAGATCCGCCCCGCGGCGCGCGGACCGATCCGATCCACGACCTGTCCGGCGACAGCAACGAGCAATTCCGCGATCACGTGCGGAATTTTCTCGACTGCGTCAAGTCACGCTCGCAGCCACTTTCCACGCTGGAAAGCGCTCACCGCACGGCCACCGCCTGCCACCTGGCCAATTTGTCGATGCGGCTCTCACGTCAGATTCGCTGGGACGCCCCCAAGGAGTCAGTCATCGGCGACGAGGAGGCCAACTCGCACCTGGTCCGCCCGTACCGCGCGCCGTGGGACAAAGAACTTGCGGCACTGGGGATCAAGACATGATGTGCTATTTCGCGGCCCTCGGGTCTCTCCGCGGGCCGACCTGGGAAAAGTCCCACGTCTTAAAGCCAATTTGTGTCGCCGGAGATCCTTCCTTCAGCCGAAAGTCCCCTTTGTCGGCATCCACAAACTGCGGGTCAGCTACGACGCTCGTCTTGTCGTGCCCCAGCGCCTGCCACTCGGTCAGGTTCTTCTGGCCAAACAGGGGCGGATTGCCGGAAGTCTCCCAGTAGAGGTTCTCGTCAAACGCGCACACGTTGCGTCCACAATTCCCGCCGCCATAGTCCCCCACCGCTTTTCCTTCCTTGAAGTACACGATATTGCGCCGGCAGGTCAGCTCAAAACCGCCGATGCCGCCGCGTTCGATTTGTGCCCGTTGGCAGAGGGCAAAGATGTTGTTCTCCGCCGTAATCGTCCGGCTGTGGTGTGCAAACAGGGCGCCGTCCTGACAGCGGTAGACCAGATTCTTCTGGACTAAGAGGTCGTGACTCCCTTCGTCCGGGTAAATTCCCCAGCCGCCGTAGTCCCGCCGCACGATGTCGTGAATCACGTTGAAGCGGATGCGACTGTCGGGCGAGCTGCACGTGTAAATGCCGGCCAGGTCGCTCATCACGCCTTGGCCGATATCGTGGATGTGGTTGTATTCGACAACGTTGCCGCGGGCCTGGCTGGGACCAAAATCCTGCACCGAACCCACGGAGATTCCCGTGTAGTACAGATCGTGAATGTGGTTGTGAACGATCTGGCACTCCGCATTGTCACCCACGAAAATCCCGACAGCTTCTGGAGTGAACCGCCCGCAGTGAGCGATTTCGTTATCGGTCACGGTGATCCGCCGGCTGTGCGGGCCCGTCGGCATGGCGGACTTGCGCTGGATTCCCCGCTCGGTTAACTGGCCTGATCCGTCGGTCTCCCACGAGAAAAAGTGCCCGATGCGTACGCCGCCGGCGCCCACATCGGTAATCTTGTTGCCCGCGATCTCGATGTCGGCGCAGCCCACGCCCACCTCGATGCCGTAGTTGCCGATGTGCTCGATGCCGCCGCCGGTGACGGCGCAGCGCTCGGCATAGTCAAACACCAGTGCTCCGGGGACTTCGATGCCGGCCTGGAGCGACGAAGCATAGTCAGCCGGCGGCTGCCACTGGGTATGGGCGAAAGTGAGACCTTCGAAACGCAGGTCGTGGACCGGAGCACCCTCGCGCCCCATCACGCGCAGCACCTGCGGCAGTTGCGGTGCGATGATCTCGGCCGTCGCCAACTCTTCGCCGGCCAGCGGCAGATAGTACAGCTCGCCGCGCGGCCGATCGAGATACCATTGACCCGGTGTATCGAGCGCCTCCCGCACATTCTCCACCCAGTAAGGCCCAGGCCTGGCCGTTCCATCGCCTGATGCAGCCGACGCAAGGAGGGCAAACAGACTCGGGCGGTCGAACGTGACGGTGCGTGACTTGGAATCGACGCTTTCGATCGGCAGCCGGTTGTCCAGCCACCGCGTGATTGCCACAACCTCGACGTCGCGCAGGTTGTGCCACGTGGGGTCGATGTGGCCGGGAGCATAGACGAAATGCTTCGTTGGACTGCGGAGAAAATCTCCCGTGTAGCCCGGCAGCGATTCGATCTGGTACTCCCCTTGCTTCGGCAGCCGCGTCCGCGGGCGGCGGATGCCGCTGACAAAAAGCTGCCGGAAACGCCAGCGGCCTTCCTTCACCTCGGGAATTTCCACAACCCACGCCTGGCGGCCATTGATTTCGCCCCATCGGCCCCCGACAAGTCGACGTCCTCCGCTCAATATCACTTTTTCTCCCGCCGCCGCGGCATAAACCACCGGCGCTTTTTCCGCGCCCGAATCTTCTGGACCAAATTCCAGCGGCGCGGCCAGAAAATATGTTCCGCCGCGCAGCACCACGCGCACGGCGCGCGGCTCCTGCTGCGCCTTGAGCAATTCCCGTACGGCTAAGCGAGCGCGATCCACGGTCGCGAAAGGCCCATCATTTCCTTCCGGCTCGGCCAGTTTCCCCGACCACTTGTCATTACCACGCGGAGAGACGAAGAAGTCGGCCGTCTGCGGATTTTCATCAGCCGTCGCGGCCCTTGCCGCCAGACACGCCGGCAAGCATGCCGCGGCGACAAGCAGACTCAGTCTTACTTGGGCGATCATCGCACTCATTATCCTCGGTCCCAAGCTCTGCTTGGGACCGCACGGGTGGGAAGCTCCGCTTCCAATGGCACCACCTCCCCAAGCCCCAGCACGAAAAGCGGAGCTTTCCAGCGTTTTGTCCCAAGCAGAGCTTGAGACGGAGAGGCACGGATCACGATACAGCCGCCGACAGCATCTTCCCCACTGCCTCTAGCCCCGTCATTCCCTCGGCAATGCCCAGCTTCCGCGCCGCGGCACTGACGCCAACGATCCTGGCCTCATACAAATCCTCCGGTACGCTAAGCGGTTTGGCAGGAGTGCCGCGGGCGATGGCGAAGGCCATGCCGAACGTGTCGGCTGACGCCAGATCGAAAATTCCGCAACCGACGACTCCGCGAGCGGTGTGGATGGCGCAGTACTGACCGCCGTTCCAGCGGTAGCTGGCGCCGATGGCCGGACCGTGCGGCGTGTCGAGCTGTCGCTGGGTGGCGACAGGGAGCGCAGAATTATCAGTTTTGGAGGTCATGGCGGTTCGCGTGCGACGGCACACAGAGTGTGTCTGCTACTTTCTTTGCTTTTCCAGCACTTGGCTCACCCAAGCGGAGACGTCGCTATTATCGCCCTTTGAAAACCCCGTTTGCAGCTTGCGCGCCAGCTCCACGTTCAATCGGTAACCGTCCCGGTCGGCTCGAAAAAACTCATCTAAACCATCCATCGCGTGGCGACGGACGGCAGGATCGTCGTCGTAGAGCAGGCCAATGAGGAGTGGAACTGCGTTCGGCCCAACGCCCGTTAAGGCAAAGCGTGCTTCCCCAGATATCCAGTGGTCCACGTTAAACGACTGCTTCACCTTGAGCGCATTGACATATGTTGAGATACCAATGTCGCCCGCACCACTTTGGCGATCAATGTCTCGCAGCGCGGAGACGGCTTCAAAGCTTGCCTCCGCAAACGATTCGCTCGTTGTCGCCGCGGCCGCGCGCTCGATTGCATTGTCTAGTCGGCACGTGCCCAGCAGCACTTCATTACTCCGAAGAAGCGCTTCACACTTTCTGGATTGATATACATGATCAGCCCACCACCCGAGGACCAAGAGTGCGATCAGCAACGCAAGCATCACCGTTCGCAACGAATATTGCCAAGATTTCACGCTTACCTCCCGACACCATCGCACGTAAAACCGGTGAACATCTCCCCGTCTCAGTGTTGCCGGGTCGGAAACTAGGCGCCAATGCCACCAGCTCCGCTTCCGGGGGGCGCTAATTGCCCGCCGCAGCCGCGCCATTGGCCGCCGACTTCGCTTCCCCCGCGTCCACAAAGCCGTCCTGGTTGGCATCGAGGGACGCGAACTGCTCGGGCGTGCCCAGGAATTCGCGCCGGCTGATCAGCCCGTCCCGGCTGGTGTCCATCGAGGTGAACCAGCGGGGGGCCTCAGCCGGTGGGATGCGGGAGGCGATCGTCGGCGGCGCGAAGAGAGCGTCCTGGTTTTCCAGACTGCCGCGGGCAAAGCCCACGAACATTCCCGCCGGAATTTCGTCCACGCTGATCTGGCCATTGCCGTCGCGGTCGAGCGTCGCCAGGCGATCGGCGGCCGCTTCGATCTCCCGGCCATCGAGCCGGTCATCGCCGTTTTCGTCGAGCGTCGCAAACAGCGGATCTTCGCGGTCCCCCGCCTTGGCGTGAATCTGCGCCCGCAGTGCGGCCTGCTGCTGACCGAGGAAGGCCACAATCTCGCCGCTGTAGACTTTGCCATCCTCGTCAGTATCGACCGCCTCAAAGCGAGCGAGCTGAGCCTGGGCCTGCTCGGGGACCTCTTTCGATTCGAGGTAGCCGTTCTTGTCGGCGTCGAGCGAGTCAAGCAGTTGCTTGGCGCGAGCTTCGTAGTCCGCGCCGCCCACCAGATCGCTGGCGTACAGCATCAGCGACATTTCGCCGAGCTGCACCAAGAGCCGACCCTGCTGCTCATAGACGCCGCGCTTGATCGCCTCCAGCTCGCGGCAGAGCGCGACGAGCTTGAGCTGCGGAACCGACGGCATCGCTGCCGCGGGCTCGCCCGAGGGTGCGTCGGCGGCAGCGGCCGGTTTGGGCGGATCGAACTCGACCGCAAGGCGCACGTGGGCCGGGACCTGGTTGAGATTCTGGTATTCTTGTCGCACGATGCGGCCGTCGTGGTTGGCATCGAGCTGCTCAAAGAGATGTGGCAACAGGGGAAAGCTGGCGGGGGTGAGGCGGGCGCCGAGTGCATACTGCTCGTCCAAGTTGACGGCAATCATGTCCCACTGGGCGTAGTCCCCCAGCAGCTTGGCGGCATCCGGACCGCGGCGGCGGTTGCGCGTCGGCATTTCGCCGGGCATTAGCGGTGAAGTGTCTTCCAGGTCCCCCGCCAGAACCACGTCGTCATCATCGACGTCCCGGCTGCGGAGCCGGCCGGCTGCGGTCGCCAGCTCCTGACGCGACAGCGACGTGGGATCGTCATCGCTTTGCAAAAGCTGCCACAGCGGCGTCTCGCGAGCGCCTACCTCGCGCAGGTCGGCAGTGCCGCGAATGGAGAAGGCCCGGGCGCCGCCGGCATTGCGCGTGACCAGGCGCGGGACTTCGGCGCGATCGACGACGCCGTTTTTGTTGGCGTCGTACATGTCGATGACTTGCTTTTTGGCATTGTCGTCGTTGGTGGCGAGGTTGCCGAACTGGCCGTAAATGAAACGCTTGCTCTCGGTCAGCTCCTTCCAGGTCGGGCGGCCGTCGGCATCAGTATCAGCCGCTTTGAGCACGTCGTCGACGAGCCTGGCCAAGGCCTGGCTATGCGAGCCGCCGCCGATGCGGATCTCGACCTCAACCACGAGCGGGCTCTTGTGCGTAAAGAGGAGGAACCGCTCGACACCGGCCGGAGGAGCGGCCGGCTGAGTGTTGGCAGCGGCCGGCGCAGCAGAAGCATCGCTTTGATTTGGTTCCTTGTCGGGCGTTTTGGCATCCGCTGCGATTGTCGCGGGGGTTTTCTCGGCAGCGGCTTTCGACACCGTTGGTTCGGGTGGCTTCTCCTGGGAAATAGTCGCCGGCGGCGTGGGAGTGACCTTGCGCTGGGAATCCTTGGCAATGGAAGCCGGCGGCTGAGTCGGCTTGGCCGGCGCTTTAGCTGCCGGCGGGGTGGCCGACTTGTTACAGCCGGCAAGCGTCGCCAGCGCGCCGCAGCCAAGGGCGATCCAGAATGAAGCGAGCGCGATGCGGTGGAAGATCATCGTCACACACTGGCCTTGACGGGTTGGGCTCCAGAGGCGGCAAACTCCCTCGCCATTTTCGCGGCTTTGGCAGCCGCCTTGTGTCCACCCCACCAGGCAGCCAGCACGCGCTCGATGTCCTCGGCACTGGTTTTCGGATTGGCCAGCATCGACTGCACGATCTCGGAGGCCATCTGCCGCTCGCGGATCTTGCGGAGGTAGTCGAACGTGTGCGAGATGATGAGCCACAGCGCGATTGCCGCCCAGAGCGGCGCCCAGAAGAACAAGGTGCCCCAATCGCCACTAGATTGGGCCAGCAACATGGCGTGGACTCCCTTGCGAGAAAATAAGGGTAGCGCCGGAGGTAACCTCCGTCATTGTAACCGGCTTATTCGGCCGGGGGCGATGGTTCTTGAGGCAGTTTCCCTATAACTGTCGCCGAAGATGGTTGCTTTTTCCGCCAGTAGTCTGATCGGCCGCTACTGCCGGGCGACGGTCAATTGCTTCGCTTCGCGCAGCTCCCGCAGCCGCGTCTCGACAACGTCCAATAGCGATGAACGCCGCGGGAACGAGAGGAGGAGTAACAGCAGAAGCACGCCCGCCACCGCCAGATTCAGGGCAATGTGATCGGTGAAATACCGCGTGAGGTTGGCGAAGGCGCCCCCCTCGAACATGGCCCAGCCGATGATCAACTTCGTTTGTACGCCGGCCGCGATCACTGCGGCCTGGCTGACTTCCTCCAGCCCGTCCCGCGGCGCGGGCAGGGGAATCAGCCGCGGCACGACAAAGCCGGCAATGGCCGTCATCAGACCGAAGCCAGCCATGATCCAATCGACCGACTCGACGATCGGCTCGAATTCTCCCCCCGCGAGCGACAGCGAGACGATCGCAAATCCAAGCACTCCCAAGGCCAGCGAAACGTGAATGATCCGCATGATGAGCAGATTCTGGTCGAGCTTCGCAATCGTCGCTTCTGCGAGCATACGGCTAGTTCCCTCTCAGCGCGCCAAGGATCGGCGCTCGCAGCGTCGCCCGCACGGCAATCAGGCCCGTGATGATGCCGACGAGCAGGACGATCCCCAACATGATTCCCAGGTCCGCCAGCGGAACACGTGCGCCGCCGAAAAACATGTGCGGCACCACGCTGGCCAGGGCCGCAATCGTGCCGCACGCCAGACCGGCCAGCAAGAGGAAAAGATTCTCCAGCAGCACCATCTCACCGAGCCGAATGCCGCGAAAACCCACCGCGCGCATCAGCGCCAGCTCCTTGCGGCGCTCGAGCACGTTCCGCAGTTGCACCGCGGCCAGGCCGAACGTCCCGAGCACCAGGCCAAGTGCGCCGAGGCTCTGGAACGTGCTGATGTAAGTGTTCTGCACGGCCAGCAGGTCGGCCAGTCGCTGGCGCGAGTCACTGGCGTCAAAGCCCTCGTCGCCAAGCCTGTCTTCGAGGGCGGCGGCGACGGCGTCTTTCTTTTGCGGTGGCACTTTGATAAGGAACGAACGGTAGCCGCTGATCTGCGGAAAGAGTTGCTGGAAATCGGCTTCGCCAATCAGCAGGCTCCCCTGGAGGACGCTGTTGGCAAGCAGCCCCGCCACCTGGAACTGAATCGTCTGGCCGCCCGAATACTGGACCTCGAACTTCTCGCCGATCCCCCAGTAGAGCTTGAGGCTGTACATGGCCGTGTTCTTGTCGAGGATGACCGGGATGGGGCCCGTAGGCCGCGACTCCGTCGCGCGCCCAGTTGGGCGCGCGACAGAGTCGCGGCCTACGAGCACGCGCCACGGATTGGCCTTCTCCTCAGGTGTCTTTGCCGCACTGCCTGCGAATGCAAACCGCGGCGACATATGCGGGTCGTCGAAATAACGAACCGTCGCCGACGTCACGCCCAGGATTCGCGGCTGCGTCGGCTGATAAAGGTTGCGGCAGCTCGCGTCGTCCCCCGGTTTGACGCGAAAGCTGAGCACCGCGGCGCCGTCGAGTGCTGCCGCTTCGTCGGCCAGCAGTTTCCTGCGTCCCTGCGGCGAGTTGAGATCGAGCACGATCGGTTCGGAGCTTTCGGCCAAGAGGTCGAATCCGCCGATCCCTTCGTCGGTTGGATCGAGCCTAAACGAGCTGACCGCGACGATCAGAAAGCTGGCCGCGCCCATCAGGGCGACCGTGGCCAGGCTGCGGCCCGCGTTGCGGCCGGCATTTCGAGCGGCAAGCTGACCCAGGACAGTGCCCCCTTTCCCGATCGAGCTGCTTTGGCCCATGGCACCCATTTGCCAGGAGATAACGACTAACTGCGCGACGAGAAAGGCTGCTCCCGCCCCGAGAAAGGCGCCGGCTTGCGATTCGCCACCGAGATTGGCCGCCAGGATCGCCAGCAAGACGGCCGCCAGTAGAAAGGCGGCGGCAATCCACATCTTCCAGTTCGGGCGACGTTGGTTCGTTCTGCCAGTGCCAACGGGTTGGACCCGCGCTTCTCCCGCAAGCAAGGCCCTGGGCGGCACGCGCGATAGCGCCCGCAGGCTCACCCAAATCGTCAGCAGGCTGACAATCACGCCAAGCAAGTAGCCAACGATGAGGCTCGTGGGCGTGACGTAGAACTGCAAGAAGGGCGTGGCAATGGCGCCGACCCACCACGTGCGCAGGCCCACGAGCATCAGCCATGCGTAACCCATGCCCGCGATCAGGCCGGCCAGCCCGCCAAGCGCGGCGACGATCGCTCCCTCGATCAGCAGCACGCGTGCCGCCTTGCCTGCCCGCCAGCCGAGCGACTCAAGCAGGCCGATCTCCGCTGCCCGCTGCTCGATGCCCAGGCGAAACAGCAGCCACACGAGCATGAGTGCCGCGGCAATGATGAACATGCTCAGTAGCAGGAACAGCACGTCAAAAGGCGTAGTGCCGCTGGCCGCGGCCAGCCCTTGCCGTTTGACGGGCTGAAAGACGAAGCCGAGTTCGGAATGGTGCTGGTGCAGCTCGCTGACGAGCTTTAGTTCGATGTCTGCTTCGCGACTTTTGCTCTCGGCTGAACCCTGAACCGCGAACCCTGAACCGTCTGCCCCAATGCGCAGGCTCGTCACCCGCCCAAACCGGCTCCCCCACAGCTTCTGGCCGGTCGCCAGCGAGACAAACGCCTTGGGGGTGGTGCGGTGGTTGCGCCAGTATTGATCGTCCTGCGGCCGGATGCGGCGGCGGTCGTACTCAAACGGCGCGTCCCAATTGTCGATCGTCTCCTGATCGGTAATCCCTTTCACGGTAGGCGTCAGGTCGGGATCGTTGGCCGGCGTCGGCGGCTGGTCGTAGCGGGCCGGCCGCCGGCGCGAGAAGGGAACCGCCGGCTCGGCCAGCGGCACAATCAACTTGACGCGGAATTCGGCGGACGCTTCCTTTTCTTCTCCATGGGTCGTCTCCGGCTCGAACCACGTGACGCGCACCATGTCGCCGACTTCAACATTCTGGTCTTTCGCTGCCCACTCGCTTAGGGCAATCTCGCCGTCCGCCAGCGGCGGCAGCTCGTTGCCGCTTTCATCGACCAGCGGGCCATGAGCAACCGGGTCGATAGCCGTAATCATCGAATAGGGAATTCCAAACTTCTGACCTCCGAGCTCCGGCTTGCTGATTTTGACGATGTCGTTCGCCAAATACGTCAGCACGGGCTGCGGGATGTACTCCGCCAGTGCCTTCCTTGCCGCCGCGGCCGTCGCGTCGTCGAGCATCATCCGGTCGCTGGTCAGGCTGTAGTAGTGCGCGATGTCGCGTGCCGCTTCCCCTTCGCCAAAGCCAATGCGAACCTCCTTCAGCGACAAACCGTAGTCGGCTAGTCGCGGGTTCAAGGCCGCAGCCAGCGTTTGACTGGCCGCCTCGTCCGGTGGCGACGCCGCATGTTTGCCGGCGACCAGGAGGCAATTGACCTGCCCGGCCACGTCGAGCGCTTGCTGTAGCGTCGCCAGGTCGAGGTAGGCATTTTTGGGTGCGACTTGCGTCGGCTGGAGCGAAAAACGGCCCAGGCTCTCAGCCTTAATCACGTCCACGACATTCAGCTCCGCCAGGCTCATGATCCGATCGGTCTTCTCCCCCAGCGCGCTGTCGGCCGGTATTTGGGCCGTCTTGGCAAGGCGGAGAACGATCGTATCTCCCTTTTTGGCCGACAACTCGGCTGCCAGGGGCGCATTCAAAATCACTTCGTTGCCACGCGGCAAGGTCCTTTGGAGACCGGCGGCACCAGCCAGTTTCCAGAACGATTCCGAACAGCCGACGAGCGTTACTCCAGCAGCGCGACGGCGGTTCTCGTCGCTTTGCGTCTCCGCCGTGGCACTTGGGACAAGAATCGCCGGCACAACTTGGGCGTAGTG
>DASRJP010000344.1:0-5500 GCA_035649415.1 Pirellulaceae bacterium
GGCAGCGCGAGAACAATTGCCGCACCTGCGGTGCGTCGAGGCGCGACAGCGGCGCCCCGGTGACGTTCAGTGTTTGCAGCTGCGGCAGTCGAGCCAAAGATTTCAGCGCCTCGTGCGTCACGTAGGTGTACGACAAATCCAGATGCTCGAGACTTTCCATGCCGGCCAAGTGCCACACGTGTCCGCCCAGGAACGTGCATCGCGCCACGGACAGCCGCTTGAGCTTGGACATCCCGCCGATGTGTTTGAGGTCGTCCTCCCGCAGATAGGAACGCTCGAGCGCCAGCTCCTCAAGTCTCGCTAGCGACGGCAGTAAGGCCAGCGAGGTTGGCGTCTCGTCAAAGCCACGGGAAGATAGATTTAGCCGCTTCAGCCGCGGCAAGGCGGCCGCCTGGTTGAGCACGGCGTCATCGACAAACGCTCCGGTCAAATTGAGCATCTCCACCGACCGTAGTTTCTCCAGGCCGCGAACTCGATAGTCCACGTAAGACAGATCGAGCGACCGCAACCCGGCCAGCCGCGGCAATTGCAGTTCGCTGACCGGTGGCTTACGCAGGATGTTCGCCTTTCCGTGCTCGTCTACCACGACCGAACCAGAAAGGTCGAGAAAGCAAAGCTGCGGCAGTGATTTGAGGCGGCGAAGTTCGCCATCGGAGGCTATGCCCGAGTAATGCACATGCTGTACGTCGGTCAGCTCCGGCAGATGCACGAGTCCCCGGCGCGTCATTTCAATGGCGACCGGCCGGTCGAGGAAGTTGAAACGCTCTTCGACGCCGAGTTTGCGGATCCAAGTGACTCCTCCAGCGGACGATTCCACCACATCGATGCGGGAGACGCGCGACTGCTGCATTTCAGAGAGATATCGGCTCTGACGCTGCTCGCGCAAATACCATGCCCCGACCGCAGACACTAACACGACGCCAACCATCAAGTCGCGCAGGTGGAGCTGCCAGAGCCGCTTCCGCTGCCGACGCCACGCTTCAAATGCCAAACCACAGATCCAAGGTAAGACGAGAACGCAAGCGGCGTTGACGATCGACCCGCCGAAGTGAAGCTGCGGCTTGTTTTCCCAAATCGTCCAGCACTGGTCCCAGGAGAATACGGCGCTCCACGTTTCGTCGATCGTGCGGGAAACGACAGTTACCGGCCAGCCGTGCTCCACCTGCCGCTCCAGTTCCCATTCATCCCAGGCGGGCGCTGGCTTGAGCCGCCGGACTTCCTGGCCTGGCAGATTGCACACTGCCAGAAGCAGAAATACCGTCAGACCAAAGAGCCGGCTGGAAACATGCCACGGGCCTGTAAGCACGCCACTTGGCTTCTGAGCATCGATGCCGCCGGGAGCGTCCATTTCCAAATCTCACTCCTCGTCTTTCTCGTGCTCCCAATTCTAGTCTTTGTCCTTCTGATCTCCCGCCTTCCAATTCCCACTCCGCACACCTGCAATTCGCATTCCGCACTCGTTCCGCTTGCCCCGCCGCTCGCGCCGGGCAACAATCAAAGAATCAGGGGATCCCTCGGCATTTCGCCATGAAGCTGATTTGCATCCACTGCGGCGGCGAGTTCACCATCCTGGCCGAGCACCTGGGCGGCAAGGGTCGCTGCCCGCACTGCAAGAGTGAAATCACGCTCCCAAAGGCGGCCGATCCCAAACCGGCCGACGTCAGCCGCCGCGGCACCACCAACCTGCTGGAAAACTCCATCTCCTTCATGGGCTCGTTGGCGATCCACATGACCGCCATGCTCGTGATCGCCCTCGCCCAGCACTGGACCGCCGCCGGCGGCAGTGGCGAAGGGACAACCAATGAAGTGCTCATCGGCGTCCTTCCTTCCCAGGAGCTGAGCGATCAGCAGGAAGAGGCCATCAGCACCGGCGATGTGCAATCCACCTCGGTCGGCTTCGAATCCGAAATGGCGGAGGAACTCTCGACCGTGGAGCCGACCACGACCTCGAGTGCCGACGCCGTCGGCGGTGGGACCAACGTCGGCATTCCTTCACCCAGCAGCGGCGGCGGAGGTGGATTCGATCTGGGGCCGGTCAACATCGGCGGTTCGATGGCCGGGGGCAGCGGCGACGGCAAGACGTGGGGGGGCATGATCCAGCAACTCCGCCGCCACGGCCTGGACATCGTCATTTGCTTCGACTCCACCGGCAGCATGACGGGCGAGATCGACCAGGTGAAGCGGCAGATCGACCGGATCGGCACCACCCTGGTGACGCTGGTCCCCAAGGCCCGCATCAGCATCGTCACCTATCGCGACCAGGGGGACGAATTCGTCGCCAAGGGAATGCCGCTGAGCGGAAACATCCAGGACGTGAAGTCGTACTTGAGCCGGATCGAAGCCAGCGGCGGCGGCGATCATCCCGAGGCGGTGGACGAAGGCTTGCGGTGGGCGGCGCGCGAAAACCAGTTCCGCCCGACGGCGCGGAAGGTGATCCTCATCTTCGGTGATGCTCCGCCGCACGAGGAGAACCTGAAAAAGTGCCTGGAGCTGGCCTCCGGCTTCAAGGGTCAGCAGAAAGGGATCGTGAGCACCGTCACCTGCCGCAGCACGGCCCCGCTACCGGAGTTCTACGAAATCGCCCGGGCCGGCGGTGGCGAAGCATTCCTGACCAGCAACCAGCGGGAGATCATGTCTCAGCTCATCGTCCTGGTCTTCGGCAGCCGCCACCGGGACAAAGTGCTCGAGGCGTTCAAGCTGCTGGAGGAGTAGTTTCCCGCTTCGCTGCCTCCCCGCTTCTCCATCGGCCGCCAATCTTCCCTTGAGCCATTCCGTCTGCGAGTCAGCTGAGTCGGCTTGGTGAGTCGCTTTCGCGCGAGTCGGTCTGCCGGTGCATCTTGTTTCCCTGCCAGCAGTTACCGTGCTGAACAGGGGCGAGTCAGCCATAGCGATGAGTCGGCCTGCTGCGTGCCGCGCGGCACATCTGTACGTCTGTCCCCTATGGCGGCTTCTCCGCCCGTGCGCACGTAGGACAGGTTTCCCAACCTGTCCTTCATTGTGGGACGGGCTTCCCAGCCCGTCTTGGTCGGGCTAGGAAGCCCGCCCTCCTGTCTCCGTGGACCGCTCGTAGGACAGGTTTCCAACCTGTCTTTTACTCGTTCCTCAAGCTCCTGCCTGGGAACGCACGATCCCGAGGCTCTGCCTCGTCTGGCGCTGCTGGCTGCTGACCGCCGACTGCAGAAGACAGGGGACTACGGCTGGGTGGCAGGACAGGTTGGAAACCTGTCCTGCGGGCGCCTGTCCCCTGTCCCCCGAGGGAATAGCTAAAGGGGGGCATCGCTTTTTCCACTTACGTCGCTGCCGCTTGCAGCCGCTGGGACGGAAACGACGGCCGCAGGCCGTGTTGTGTTCTTATGTTCACATATCCAGTCGCCGTAAGTCGAGTCAGACAGAACGTCTGAAGGGAATAACCTAACCGGGGGGGAGGTCAGGGTTCAGGGTTCAGGATCAGTGTCGCGGTGCCAGGGCGGGCTGCCCGCCAGTGCTGTCCTCCGACCTTGGACCTTCGAATTAGAAACCGAATTGAGAAAGATCAACAGCCGCGCAGCGGCGAACCTGCCGATCTGGCAGTGCCGGCGCGCAGCCAGGAACCTCAGTGCAACTTATGTGCCATATTGTACACTAGTCGCCCTTCCTGTCAACCGGCATTTGATTCGTTCCGGCTTTCGGCATTGGTCATTGGTGCTTGGTCATTGGTCATTTGCCTGACCATCGGTCATTGGTACTTGGTCATTGGTCATTTGCCTTGCCGCCCCTGACTTTGGACCCGCGATAGCGCGGAATCCGTCGTGCTCGCGGCTCTGGTCTTGCCAATTCATTACCCTGCCCTTGAAACCGCGCTGGCCCCCCGCTCGTCTATTCGTTAAGCCGCCGCCCCTACCTCTGACCTCTCACCTCTCCCCTCCGCCATGTTCCGCTTTACGATCCGCGACTTGCTGCTACTGACCGTCATTGTGGGGATGGGGCTAGGGTGGTGGGCCCACGTCCGGCGGCTCAAGCAGGAGGCCCGCCAGCTGCAAAGCGACTTGCTCTACCAGGCCGATTATGTCAGTCAGTTCGTCCATTGCTTCAAGAAGCTGGGCTGCGAGATACCTGACGATAGTGATCCCCGGTGTGCCAATGGCGGTCCCTACACCAGGATCTTTGTTCCCGAGAAGCTGCAGCGCGAGACCGGGTGCATCTCGTTCACCTGTTCCGGTCCGCGCTCCGAGCTCCAGCGGACCCTCGACGGCGAGTACCAAGAAAAGTACCGCGCCCTACTGGGGCGCTGATTGGTGGGACAGGCACTCCTGCCTGTCACGATGAGGGTTCAGGGGTCAGGCGAGCGGCGGGCGTCAGCCCCCTGATGTACCGGGTTTCGAGTTCCGGGTTCCAAACCCCTCTCCCTTTGGGAGAGGTCGGGTGACGGTGTCTCACTAACCCGAAGCGCGAGCCAGGGAAAGGCAGCCGACCCCGGTTTACCGGGGTTAGCCTTTTCGGCCCGGCGTTGACGCCGGGATTGCGCGACCGCCACTGATTCTCTGCTTGTCAGGCCCGTTCACGGGCCTTGTCGGCATCGGCGCGCGCCGGTGCCCCGATGGCTCAAGCCAAGCCAGCGGCAAGCCTCGTGAACGAGGCTAAAAACAGAATCGTTTCCGCGCCTTGGTAACCCGGCATGAATGCCGGGCCGAAAAGGCAAAGGGCCATGAATGGCCCTCGGTACGACAGGCATTCCTGCCTGTCACCATTGCGCGGTCTTCCTCACTGACGCTTCGGGTTGATGTGTGGTCCGCCGCTGGGCGGCAGGACAATGGGAGCCGGCGTCAGTCGCCGTGCCGACGAGGCGGAGCTTCGGGTAAGTGTGGCCCCAGGGAGACCCTGGGAGCAGTTGGCGCCGGCTGCCCTCGGCCGCGTCTTGTCCGAATGCCGCTGGCGGGCCGTTTGCCGCTGGCCAGGGTGCTCGCCGGTCCGCACTGTCGGCAGCCACTTGGCACCCAAGTCAATCACGGCCGTTGCCACCCCCCGCTGCCTCGTCCCCACCGCCGTCGGACAGTCGCCGATACGATTCATCGGCTGGCTTTGCTCGCGCCAGCCCCCTTCTTTTGCGACGACTTGGCCACGGCACGGCGTAATTCCCACCGCTCAAAGACGAGCGGTATTTTGTGCAAAAATTTATCGTTGAGGACCTTGACGGACCCGTCGGATCGAATCGCCAGCACCTTGCTTTCGCGCATTTCCCCATCGTAGGGGACGTGAACGACGTCGCCGGGCTTCAGCACTTCGTCCGCGCCGATCTCGACGAGTTGTTTGGAGATTTTCGGAAAAGTCCTAATAGCTTGCTCGAGCGTCTGTTTTTTGTCCGTCTGTCCAATCTTTAAGCGCCGGGCCGATTCGACTTCGTACATCTGCGCATCAAAGGTCTTTTGAAAGTCTTGCGCCGAAAGCTGCAATACTCGATCGCTCGCCATCACGACCAGCCCGCCATCCTGACGGGCGTTTTTCGGATATGCGAGCACAAACA
>DASRJP010000345.1:0-3290 GCA_035649415.1 Pirellulaceae bacterium
TGGTTGACAGGACGTGGCCCCGGGCAACAACCTCATTTTACCCGCCAGTCCAAACCGGCTCGTCAAGCTTTTGTAGGTGGAATGCTCGCTGGGTGGGGCAACGTCCTTTCAGAAGACGTTCCGGCCCGGCATCGTCGGTAATGGCTGGCCCAGCGGCAGCTCCGCATGTGCAAGATGCACATGGCACCCTTTTCACGGCGTGACACCTGCCGCAATCCCGACCAGGCGGCGACATTGTACCGCCGATAGTTTTCTTATGTATACAAATGAGTACAATGTGTACTAGTGAGCGCTTAGGCTCAAAAGTCCGCTCGTGCCCCGTATCGCCGGAGAACCGCCATGTCGAACCAGCGAACCTACCGAGGTCCAAATTCCCCGGCTGCGCCCTTTTCGGCGTCCGATGACTTTCTGCCCGCGCCGAAAAACGCCCAAAACGGGCGGAAATTCCACGCGACCGGGCAATTTGGGGAAGACGGGATGAGTCCGCCTGATTTTTCGCAAAGCCAGCCAGACAAAGAGGTTGCGGGCGAATTGACCCCCAGGAGCAAGCCTGCTTTGCCGCCGAATTCGCCCGACTTTCCGACATCGAGGGGAGCGGCGCCGACCGGAAAAGCAGGCGATGGAATGATCGACAGAATTGCCCGAGGACGGCCTGCCAAACGCGAATTTCGACCCGGTGCGAGGCGCGGTTCAAACCGACTCATCTCGAGGCGAACAGGCGCAACCGACTCAGCCATAAGGAGCGACGCCGCAAGGAGCTACGGCGCTGAGTCGGCCCCAAACGGCCGCCGCGCAACCGACTCAAAAACCGACTCAGAAAGCCGATTCAAAAGGAGGAGCCGCGGATCAACACGAGTGCACACGGATCGGAAAGGGTCGCGATCCGTGTCAATCGGCGTTCATCCGCGGCCAGCCGCCGCAGGAGTTTATTGGACAGGTTGGAAACCTGTCCTACGACACTGGTTGGAAGCCTGTCCTACGCCGCCTTTTGAAGCTGCGCCAGCCGCGCGCGGCGGCGCGTGAACCAGTCTTCACCCAGTACCGACAGTGCCACGCGGTCCTCCAGGTTCGGACGGAAGACGGTCAAGAGCGTCAGCGGCAGAAACCAGGCCATGTACATCCCGCCGCCGTCCCCGTGCGCGTGCCAGAACTGGACGGCAATCATCACGGCCGCCGTACACGACAGGAGCGTCCCCAGGTTCTTCTGCGCAGGCCAGAGGATCAGGCTGAAGGCAATCACCCCGCACATCACGATCACCGGCAGGCGATAGACCGGCTCCCACCCCAGCCCCCAGATCCCTTCGAGCTGCTCCGCCGCGGTCTTCGGCCACCAGAAGCCGAACATCGGGATCACCTTCTGCACGAACGAGTTCACATCCCCCGAGACGAACACCAGCGTGAGCACCATCACGCCGACGGCCACGAGCAAGCCGCTGGCAAACCGCATCACACCCCGCTGCCAGTAGAAGCTGAGCCACAGCGGAAGCAAGAAGAACGGATAGTAAAAGACGCTCATCGCCAGACCGATCAGCACCCCGGCGGCGGCCGGCCGGCGATAGAGCACGATCGCCCAAAGGAGGAGTGCCGCGGGGAGGACGTGGTAAACGTGGCCGGTCATGTGGGCCGTGTACGGCAGCATCAGATACATGGTGGCCGCGCCGATCCCCATCTTGATGTTCTCGAAGTGGAGATAGCCGATCAGGACCATGGCCACGACGACCGCCAGATGGGCCAGGATGGCCATCGTCTTGGCGACCACGATCTGGGTCGTCATCTGCGGATCGGCGGAGTGGCCGTTCTTGGCGAAGGGAGTGGTCATGATCCGCGGCAACAGGTGCAGCGCGTAATGGCCTGGGCCGAATTGCGAGTAGTCCTCGACCTGCTGGTCGGAGCGCGAATGGTCCGTGCGATCGAGAATCGCCTGCGCCCCTTTGGCCCCCTGGAGGTCGCTGACCGTGACGTCGCTGGTCACGACGTTGGCCATCAGGAACACAAAGAGTGCAATGCCGATGAACAGCAGCCCGCCGCTGGACAGATTGGGCTCCAGGAGCGGCCGCCGCACCATGGTCGGATCGAACAGCAGCCGCACCAGCAGCAAAGCACAAACCACAAACAGCCAGAGGTACCCCTGAAACGCCATCCGCAGGCTGTCGGCCTTGAGGTCCTGCCATTTCTTGAGTTCCGCGCCCAGCGTCGGTTCTTCGGAGGCAGCATCGAGCACCGGCGGCGCCTCTTCGGGCAGGGGTGTGTCGGGCGATCGCGACGCTGCGTCGCCGGGAGCATCGGCCGCCGCGTCCGCCGGTTCGGCAGTCTCTTCGGGCGCCGCGGGCTGATCGTCCGCCAACAAATCCTCCAGCTCCGCGGCCTCTTCGTCGCCGATGACGGCGCTGGCTGCTCCCGCTGCTTCGATTGCCGCCGCCGATTCCCCTGTGGCCGGATCGACCTGCACTTTCTGCAAGGCGGCAATCTGCTTGGCGGCATCGGTCGCCTGGCGCAAGCCGGCAGTGACCAGCAGCAGCCCAGGAGCCAGCAGGATGAGCAGGATCAGGTCGAGGTTCCGGACGCTCCAGAAGCGGTTGAATTTGAAGAACAGCCCGATGAGCAGCAGGGACGAGAGGTACGCCCAACTGACCGGGTTGACCTTCTCGTAATAGAAGAGGAATTCACTCATCGAATAAGCCGCTGCCGCCACCGGTCTGCCGGGGTCCGCCGGAAGGCTTGGGACCGCCAATCATCGACCGGTAAGGGTAATTGGCCGCGAACTGACTTTCCACGCAACCACTAGCGCCTTGGTTCGACATTCATCCAGCCAACAGAATACGCATTTTCGAGGTTACTGCAAGTGCCGGCATCCCTTGGCAGCATGGCTGTAAGTGTTTTCCAGGGCGGTGTTTGCGTAAGATCGAGTAGCCTCGGCATTGCCGGCAAAGTCACTCCGGCGGTGGTGCAAATTGGTGCCCTCGCCCTTGCCGCTATGATCAGTGGTCACCAGGAGACGACATGTTCCCGCCAGCTGGAGGCCCAAGCGATGGCCGATTCCCCATTCGAGCGCCTCAAGACGTTTCTGTCCGAACAGGGGGTCCGCTGCGACGTGCTCCACCATGCGCCGGTCTACACCAGCGAGGAAGCGGCCAGCGTGCGAGGGACTCCGTTGGCCAGCGGCGCCAAGGCGCTCGTCTGCAAGGGGGACGAGCGGTTCGTCCTGATCGTGCTGCCGGCGGACCGGAAGCTGGCGAGTAAACTGGCCCGCAAGGAGCTGGGGATCAAGAGCCTGCGGTTTGCCTCCCGCG
>DASRJP010000346.1:0-12469 GCA_035649415.1 Pirellulaceae bacterium
TCGGGATTGGTGGGCTGCCGGCCTTCCATAATGCTCCAGCCGTAATTGCCGCCGCGCTCGACGCGGTCGAGCAATTCCCACAACTCCCAGCCGACGTCGCCGACCCACAGGTCTCCCGTCTGGCGGTCGATGCTGATCCGCCACGGATTTCGAAATCCATACGCCCAGATCTCGGGTCGAATGCCGGGGCGATCGACGAACGGATTGTCGCTCGGAATGCCGTAGTTCCGCCCGCGGTCGGCATGATCGACGTCGATCCGCAGAATCGAAGAGAGCAGGTTGCTGACGTCCTGTCCGGCCCGCCGGGAGTCCGGGGGATTCGGGCCCGAGCCGTCTCCGGTCGAAATGTACAAATAGCCGTCCCGGCCGAACTTCAGGCTGCAGCCGTTGTGGCCGCCGGAAAGCCAGGTAATGATCGTCGTCTCGCTGGCGACGTCGATCGTGGGCGGGTCAGTGTCGCTTATCCGGAAGCGGGCAATGTGACTGCCGTCGGGCAGATCGGCCGCCTTGATGTAGCAAATGTAGCAATACCGGTTGCGCGCGAAGTCCGGATGAAATGCCAGGGCGTACGCGCTCTCGACCCCCGCGATTTGCTTTTTCAGGTCGACCACGAGATCGGCCGACTTTGCGTCCGGCCGGTTGGGAAACGAGAAGATCTTGCCTTCCTGCTCGACGACGAACAGCCGGTCGCTCTCCGGGTCCGCGACCAGGTCGAGGCATTGCGTGAACTTGAGTGCCGGGAAGGCACGCTCGGTCACGTAGGGCAGCGGCGGCTCTGGAGAGCCGGTGATCCGCGAGGTGGTCCAGGCCGTTCGCTTGGCGGCGTCGTTTTCCGCAGCGTCGACCGCTGACAGGCGGCCAGGGATATGGACCAGCAGCCAGGCCGCGGCCGCCAAGGCGATGGTACGTCTGATGGTGGTTAACATGTTGTGCTGATCGGAATCGTTCGTTGCCGGTGGTTTGGTGTGGGCATTGTAGCGCTCACGTACCGACGAAGGGAGTGTAACGTCCGGCAGCGGCGCATACATGAACCCGGCCGCGATTGCGTCAAGCCGCGCGGGCTGGAGTACAATCTGCGCTGCCGCCCACTGGAATTCCACCCTGAGTCCGAGAGGAAAACATGCTCCGCTGGTTGCCGCTCGTTGTTGCTCTGGTTCCGGTCGCTTGCCGGGTCGCGGCAGCCGACGAGCTGCGGCCCGTGCGAATTGCCGACGTGGTAAACGGCCACATCCATCCGGCTATGTGCATCACGCCCCAGGGTACGCTGATCGTCACCTACGGTCGGATCAATCATCGCGATCTGCGCATCACGCGGTCGATCGATGGCGGGCACACGTGGGAAGAGCCGGCGCCGTTTGGTCCGACGGTAAAGAAGACGTATTACCCCGGCTCGCTGACGACGCTGGCTGACGGCCGCGTGGTGCATGCCTGGAACCGGTGGAGTGCCGAGGATAACGAGCAGGAGCCGCGATCAGTGCTATATTCCATTTCGAGTGACGAGGGAAAAACGTGGAGCGAGCCGCGGCCGTTTCCGCGTGACGAGAAGGTGATGAGCGTCATCCGCCATCCGCTCGTCGAGCTCGGGCCGAACCAGTGGCTGGCGTCGCTCAGCGACCGGACGCTCGTCTTCGATCCGGCGTCCGGCAGTGGCAAACCTCTGGGCGACGGCCGCAATCACGGCCTGGTGCCGGTCGTCCGTTCGCCGAAGGGGACGTTCGTGAGCGGTGCGGGACTCCGTTCGACCGACGGTGGCAAGTTGTGGAGCGCAATCGAAAACTTTCCAAACCTCAAGGAGCAGGGCTGGCGGCACGAGCTGGTATGTCTCGCCAACGGTTGGCTCTTGGCGTCGGAGATTCTCGGTCCCGGCGTCGGCGGCGAGCGGATTCGTTACCGGATTTCGTTCGACGACGGCCTGACATGGGATCACGACTACGAGTATTACAACCCCGGCCGGCCGATCGGCGGCCGGGCCTGCCCGCGCACCGTGCAGCTCGACGCCGACTCGATCGGCGTCGTGTTCTACGACGTCGAGCCGAAACAGGAAGGGGGCCCGAGCCTGTACTTCCTGCGGATACCTTTGGAGAACCTTGCGCGGCCGTGACGAACATCTCGTTCGCGCTTGACCGGAACCCATGAGCGAAAAAACCTCTCGCCGACTGTTTCTTCTCGGTTCCACGACGGCCGCTTCGCTCGCCGCCGCAGCACTCGTGGGCGAGGCACTAGCCGACGACAAGGTCGTCCCCTGGAAAGCCGGCATTGCTCGAGCCGTCATCACGCCGGAGAAGTCGGTCTGGCTGGCAGGTTATGGCTCGAAGCGGCCGCCCGATGGAAAAATCCATGACCTGTGGATGAAAGCTCTCGCGCTGGAAGATGCCGACGGCAATCGGGTGGTGCTGATCACCAGCGACTTCCAGGGAGTGCCGCGGTCGATGAGCGACCGGGTGTTTGAGCAGCTTCCCGCAAAATACAAGCTCTCGCGGGAGCAGGTGATGTTCACCTTTTCACACAACCACTGCGGCCCGCGGCTGGGAGACGACCTGGTCGATTATTATCCGGTAGAGGAGGAGCAGGTCGCGCTGGTTGAGGAGTACACGTCCCAGATGGTCGACCGGACGGTGGCCCTCGTTGGCGAGGCGGTGGCGAATCTCGCGCCGGCGAAGCTCGCGATGAGCGAAGGAAAGACGACGTTTGCCGTCAACCGACGCAACAACCCCGAGGCAGATGTGCCGCGGCTAATCGCGGAGGGGAAGCTCAAGGGGCCGGTCGATCACGCCGTGCCGGTGCTGACGGTGACCCGGCCAGATGGCGAGCTGGCGGCAGTCCTCTTTGGCTACGCCTGCCATCCGACGACGCTCAGTTTTCTTACGTGGTGCGGCGACTATCCGGGCTTTGCTCAGGCCGAAATCGAGAAGAACCATACGGGTGCGGCGGCCATGTTCGTCAACACGTGCGGCGGCGATCAGAATCCGCTGCCGCGGCGGAGCGTCGAGCTTTGCCAGAAGTACGGGCACATGCTGGCAGTCGCGGTCGAAGAGGCCCTCCAGCAGCCGCTGAAGCCGGTCTCCGGAGGACTGAAGACGTCCTTCGAGCTGATCGAGCTGCCGTATCTCAAGGTTGTGAACCGCGAAGATCTGCATGCACTCTTGCAGGACACGAATACGATCCGCGCCCGCTGGGCCGCGCGGATGATTCAGAATCTGGACGCGGGCGAAAAGTTTCCGGTAGCCTATCCGTACCCGTTACACGCCTGGAAGCTCGGCAGCGAGATGCTATTGATCGGCATGGGGGCCGAGACGGTCGTCGATTACGCGCTGCGCTTCAAAAAAGAATTCGGCCCGGGCACCTGGGTTTGCGGCTATTCCGACGACATGATCGCCTACATCCCCTCGCGGCGGGTGTGGGAAGAAGGAGGATACGAAGGGGGCTCGAACCTCTACGAATACGGCCGCCCTGCCTTTCGCTGGTCGGGGGAGATCGAGGACCGGATTGCCGCGGGGGTGGAGAAGCTGGTGAAAGAGGTTGGCTGGCGGGAGTGAGAGAAATGAGAGCAGCGGTCTCAATGCCAATTGCGTCCGCATGCGAAACATTGCTTCGCGGCATTCGAGCGCAGCGGCTGGCCGCAGTACGGGCAGGGCTTATTGTTGGCGTAGGACTTCTGGAATTCTGGCCGAATCTCTCCGGTCGGTTTTTGCTTGTCTTCGCCTCTTAGCTTTTGGTCCTTTCTCGTCTCGAGCTCGTGAATCTCCCGCAATAGCAGTTCCGAAAATGTCTCGTCGATGGCCGAACACTCGTCGGGAACCTCATGATCCCAATAGACGATCTCGCCACTCGGCCTAAAACAATACTTGTTGGCATCGCCGATTCGCTGAAGGAACGGAACCAGTCCCGTGAAGCCTTCCGTTGCCATCGCCGATGTTTGCACGCGAATATCGAGCATTTCCGGGATGTCCGCGGCAATGCCGAACACGTTCAGACCATAGAGAAATGACCAAAACGGCCCAACGTCATAAAGCTTCGGACGTGGCCATAGTTCTTCCTTGACCTCCATGTACAAACCGCCCAGCGGGGACATCGTGAACTCCCGAAACTCGTCGGGCAGCCGAAAGCCAATGGTGGCCTCAAAAGCAGCGACGTTGCTTTCCGTCGGCTCATTCCCTTGGCAAGCGAATATTGAGAACGACTCGCGGTCGTAATTGCGGAAGTAGTCGTAGATATCGTTTAGCGCCATCCGAACAGCTCCGTCAGCCCAGGACGTCGAAACGTCAGACCATTCTATCCAAGGGCAGTGTCGAAGGCGTCACGCCGGCCGGTGCTTGGAGTACTTGCCGGGGGAGCGGAATTTCGTGAGATGCTTCTTTTCGGGCAGCTTGCGGATCTTCAGCCAGTATTCCTCTCGGACATCCTTGTCGATCTCAATGCTGCCGGGATAGAGCCGGTCATTGCCGTCCTTTTTGCAGCCGGAGACCCAGTACCACATGCCGGTCTCCACGTTGAAGTAATTGGCCTTATAGGCGCCCTTCAGCGACTGGAGTTTTTTGCCGTCGTAGTAGATCGTCTTTCCAGTTTGTGAAAACTGGACCCGGCCGATGCGACCGGGGCCGCACAAGTCCGGTTTCATTTCGATATACATGATTTCGCTGCGTGATGGTTGCGACGGTGGGATGAAGGTCTTGCGATCTCTCTTCGTGTGAAGGCCAGGTAGATCGGGGACCAGCCCTGCCATTGGATCAGACAGCACGACTTGGTCGCGCTTCCAGATATCCAGTACAGCGAGAAACTGCTTTGCCTGATCCTTGGAGAATGGAGTTACATCGGTTGGCAGAGTGAGCTTGACGTCGAATGATCCGGCGGACGTTTCGCGCAGGATCTGCAGGTCGATCAGCATCGAGCGGACCGTGAACGTGAGTTCGCGTTCGGTCCGGAGGCGTTTGATGAACTCCAGCCAGGCAGAATGATCTCCGCGCGCCAGGCGTAGCGCACATGCGCGGAACAACGCGCCGTCGCTCCAGGATGGCGACCCCAAATCATCGTCCAGCTTCAGTCGCCGACATGCTTCGTGGATCTGCGTCAGAATGAAATGTCGGGCGTCCATGGGATTTTACCTCGTCTCAAATCTTCCCCACTGGGCCGCTATTAAACGATTGGCGTGACCACGGCAGTAAGGCGGCGATACAACGACTGAAGAGCCATTTGACCATAGACAACCGGACTATGGGCTTCGGTTCGCGCAAGAATCACAACCGTCTTGATCCGCGGAAAATCGAAGAAACATTGGCGGCAGAAAAATCGCCAGGTTGGTCCGTTTCTCTGTGCCCCCGCGCCTCCGTGGGAGAATCCCCTCAGCCGGTTTTCCCCATGACCGTTGCCCTCCGCAGCGCACCCTCGATATGCTGCCGTTTCCGGCCAAGGCTCGCCGACACACTCCCCATGCACCTCTCCCTCTCCGTCCGCATCGTCGAGGCCCCGTGCAAGTCGCGTCTCAAGGTTCCATTTGAGGAATTGGTGGCGATTGCCCGCCAGACGGGATATGCCGCGGTCTGCATGCGGGCCAGTGCGGGCGGGGTGGGGACGCCGCGTGCGCGCCTGGAGGAGATGCGAACGTGTGTCGCGGCAGCGGGCTTGTTCGTGTCGATGGTGACGGCGGACGTCAACGTGCCGCTGAATGACGATCAGGGGCCGGGGAGTCTGCGAAACATCGGCCCGAGCCTCGAAGTGGCGGAGGTACTTGGCTGCGATCTGATTCGCGTCTGTCTCAAAAGGCCGGAAGATGTCCGTTATGCGCGATGTGCGGCAATCGAGGCCGCCAAGCAAAACATCCGCCTGGCCCATCAGTGCCATACGTCGTCGCTCTTCGAAGAGGTCGATGGCACCCTGAGCGTGCTGGCGCAAATCGGGCAACCCAACTTCGGCATCATCTACGAGCCGGCCAACCTGCTCCTCTGCGGCCAATCGTACGGGCTCGAAACGCTCGCCAGGCTGCGACCGCACCTGATGAACGTCTACGTCCAGAACCATCGCTTGAACCCGGCCGGCAACGATGAGCTGCCGACTAACTGCCGCGGGGTGGTCCGCTTTGATCATCTGGACCCGTGCGCCGCCGGCGGGATCGACTTTGCCGCCGTCTGCTCGGCACTCAAACAAGTCGGCTACAGCGGCACGCTGACCATCCACCAGGCACAGGGGATCACAACTGCGAGCGCGGCCCGGGCCTTTGCGGAGCGGTGCGCCCGGTTCTTTGGCCCGATGATTTAGCGTACTTCTGTGGAGAGTACCCCCGGCAGGATTCGAACCTGCGACCTGCTGATTAGAAGTCAGCTGCTCTATCCGGGCTGAGCTACGAGGGCAAAGCGGACAGCAAACGCCCTATTATCCGCCGCGTATGCAAGATCGTAAAGGTGAAGCCGCGGTTCGCGCGCGACTCGTCGTTGAACGCTTCCGCCGGCTCATTTCGGCGCGTCTTTTGGCCGCTCGGCAACTTCGGCAGTCGGCGCCAGCGACTGGATCCATTCCGTTAGCACCCGCTGAGCATGAATGTCCACCACCGTCGAGCTCAGCGGTGGCATCCGCAAATGCGGGTCGCGACTGGACAAACGCATGTGAGCAACGGAAAGCTGGACGTTTCCCGGCTTGACAATCCGCATCTGGCCGTCGAATTCGCCGTGAAAGTACGACGGCCCCTCAATAATTCCCTGCTCATCGGGATGACGCTCGAATCGCGCGTCGAAGGCAGAAAAATAACGCTTCGGGTTGTGGCACATCGAGCAGTTCACATCGAGGTAGGAGCGAACTCTCGCGTCAAGCGGCGCCTGTTCATCGTCGAGCGGCACCAGCGGCGCTACGTTCGCCAGCTCCGCGCCCTGGCCGCAGTCGCGAATGACGCCGCACGCCATCAGGCGGTCCAGCTCGCCGCTCGGACGGATTTTGCTAATTCCCTGGCTGAGATTTCCCGCCAGCTGCTTCGCCGTAAAGCCCAGCACATGGCCCGACACATCGTTATGGCACATCAGGCAGTCGAATCGACCTGGGTACTGCCATACTTGCTGTCGCCGAGTGCCGTCGGTCTCGATCACGTCGATCGTTTCGGTCTCTCCATACGTCAGCCGCCGCGAATGCTTGCCGTCGGCACTCCAGCGATAGCTCGCGCCGTGCACGGCGCCTTGCGGTCCAACGACCAGCACGCGTGTTTCCAGCGGGCGAAGGTGTTGCGGCTTGCGCTGATCGGTAGCCAGGGCGAAATGCTTGACGAAAACAGTCCCCTCAGGAAAACAGAACGTGCCGTCGCTCGTGCATTCCACGGCCTGGCCCGGCGGTAGTGCAATCCAGCGCTGTTTTTCCGCACCGTCCGACCAGAGAGGCACGTTAACATCGTACTTCACCAGGTGCGTCCGTGGCGCCAATTGCCGCCAGTCCTCAAACAGCTCGGTCTGGGCCAGCGTTGGCGGCAGCGAATGCCGTTTGCCCGGCCGCACCAGGCGAAACAGCCGTCCGCCTTTGGTTTCGAGAGCGCCGATCGTGCTGATGACGATTTCGCCGCGCTCGTCGAGATCCAGCGACGAAATCCCCATCACCAGATTGGGCGCCACGGCGACCCGGATTCGACTCAGCACGGTGCGCCCGTCGGCAGCGAGCTGGAGCGCGTCGATGCGGCCGCTTTGGTCGGCGAAAATATACTTGCCGACCAGCTCCGGGAACCGGCTGCCGCGGTAGACGTGCCCGCCGATCACGCAGCGATGGGCCCAGTCGCGCGGATACTCATGAATTGGCCAGGTTTCACGCCCCAGGTACTTCTCCGGACGCACACCGGCCTGCGGATCGGCGTCGGCGGCCACGAGCCTCCCCTCGGCATACGGCCAGAGGAGGTTCGAGCCCGGATCGACGACGCTGATCTCCTCCCGCTTGCGCTCGCCCACGTCGCCGACGTAGAGCCGTCCGGTAAGCGAATCGAACGACATCCGCCACGGATTGCGCAGGCCAAGTGCGTAGAATTCCTCCAGCACACCCTTCTGGCCAACAAATGGATTGTCGCTGGGGATGTAGTACCCTGCCGTGCGGCCATGTTCCGGCTGTCGCGGCGGCGGACCGCTGAATTTGCCCCCGCGGCAATCGACATCCAACCGGAGAATGCCGGAAAAGAGGCTTCGCGAGATCGTCTGAGCGTTCAGCGTCTGATTGGCGTCGTCTCCCAGAGATAGATAAAGGCAGCCATCGGGTCCGAAAGCCAGCGAGCCGCCGTTATGAGCGTCGTGCGCGTCGCGCTGATCGATGAGCACTTCTTCCGTGGCCGGATCGATCGAGTCTCGGCCGGCGCCTAGTCGGAAGCGGGATAGCCGGTTGCTCCGCCCGTCGCCGGATTTGGCCGTGTAATAAACGAACAACTCGCCGCGATGCGGCGAATCAAGCCTGTCGAACTGCGGGTGACAGGCCAGGCTCAGGATGCCTTCTTCCGCCCGGTTCGGCGTCATGAAGATGCGCGGCGTCAAATCGAGAAACGTCGTCTCACTCGGCGGATCGCTGCGCGGATCGACGAGCTGGATTCGTCCCGTGCGCTCGGCCACCAGCAGCCGCCCCGAACCATCCGGCAGCGGCGCAGTCTGCACCGGATCGACAAATTGCAGGTCGCCCAGCAGCGGCTCACATGCCAGCGGCAGATATTCGTCGGCGTTCAGTGGCAACTTCGAGTCGCCGGCATAAGCGACAGGAGTGATGGGAGCTTCATCGCGGGCGGACGGCTGCCATCCGTGGTGCCCCGCGACGACAATGAGCGCCAGTGCCGCGAGGGCAATCGCCAGGCGACAGATGATGGCAATCAAATTTTTCACCCGACGACCCCCGATCTGCCGACTACTGACCACTGGCTTCCGACGTCTGTCCTCTGACTTCTGCTCTCACGCCGCCGGCCGCGCTGGAAACGTCATCGCTCCCCAGCCGATCTCGCGGCGGGCCTGCTGCCACAGGTCGGGCCGTTTGGTGCATACGGCATCCACCGGGAATGGCACCAGCTCGTGGACATAGTCGGCGATCGTATCGACGCTGCGACCCTGCAATTCTGGAGACACGATGCACAGCCTGAAGTGCCTTTTGAGTGCCGCGTAGCTTCTGGCGTCCAGCGGCAGCTTCGTGAAGCAATCGACCCACACCCACTCGACCTGGCCAGCCAGCGCCAGGGCCGATTCGATCGGCTCGAATTCTGAAAAGCGGACCGCGATTCTCCGTTCGCCGCGTCCTACCAGCCAGCGAATCATGGGGAACGAGCAGTCGAGGAAGAAGTATTGCCGCACGCCCGCGGTGCGGATCGCATCGAGCACTCGCGGCTCGATTCGCTCACTCTTGACGTTGAGGATCATCAGACCGTGGTCGTAATGCTTCAGATACTCTTCAAAATCCTCGCCATCAGCAAACGGATCGTGCTGGACGATGAGCCGCGGACCGCGGTCGCGAAGGTCGAGTTCGACGCCGTACTCGCGGGGCGTGCGAGCCAGCTGGTCGGCCGTATTGACTCGATGAGCGATGTAGAGCATGGGATCAGAGGTCGGAAGTCAGAGGTCAGAGGTCGGAGGAAGTCAAAATGTTCAGTGCAAAATGTAAGGGTCAAAGTGGAGAGGAGATCTCATTGCTGACTTTTGTGTATTGCATTTTGCATTGATCGTTTTGGATTTCGGCCAAAGGGTCCTGGGATTGGAGTCGGTGTTGTAATTCAGAAGCACGTCGAAACGCCACGAATTTCATCCCCAGAAAGTTCGTGACCATTGTCACGCCGGTGGCAAATACGAAGGCAATCAGCTTGCGCTGCGGGCCGAGGGCCGTCAGCGCGAGCTGGTTGCAACCGATGTTGAGCAGCAACGTGAGAGCATACAGAAGCAGGTACATGGCCGGCTCGGCGGCACTTCGCCGCCGCGATTCAAATGTCCAAAACTTGTTGCCGAAGAATCCGACGACGACGCCAGCGGCATAGGACACGCCTTTACTCACGCCCCAGGCCAGGGGAGTGAAGGACGTCAGCAGCGTATAGATTCCCAAATCGACGGCAACGCTGGCGCCGCCTACGAAGAGGAAGCGCGTAATCTGACGACGCGTGTCTCGATGGGCCAGGTCTGTGGGGCGCGAGTTCGCCATCGCATCGTGGCCGCGGTCGGTTCTATGCACCGAGTCGCTGTTCATGCGGCCCTCCAAGTCCCGCTTGCCAAGCGGGACTGGGTCTGGAAGTACCGCTCCCACGCCTGGTAGTCGGCCAAGTCCTGGGGCGTTCCCCAGCCGATGTACTTCGTGACTTCGAAGGCAACAACGCGGCGGCCCGACTTTAGATACAGGTTGGGCACCTGATCGAGATAAAACTCGTTGTTCACTCGCTCGTTGCTGGCGACAAGTTCGTCGATCGCGCTGAACAGCGCGCCGGCGCGGCGGAACCAGAAGCAGCCGCTGATGGCGTGGTCGTTAAGCGGTGTGGCGGAGATCGGACGCTTGCAGGAGACGGCGGCAACGTCGCAGGACAGGTTTTCAACCTGTCCAGATTCTTTACGGGACAGGTTGGAAACCTGTCCTACGAGCTGCACCCAGCCGTGGGCCGTCGGTTTTGCCAGCACGCGGGGATCGCGGCGATAGGTCCAGAGGATGGCATCAATCGTTGGATCGGCTCGCAGCGAGTCGAATTTCGCAGCATCGTAGACATGCGTGTTGTCACAGGCGGCGACGAGCACCTCTTCGTCGTCTTCGACGGTGGCTCTGGCCAATCGCACGGTGCAGGCCTGGCCTGCCGTCAGCCCCGGTGTCGTAACCACGTTCGCCGTTGGAAAGAACTCCCTGAGCCGCTGGCCCACGTCATACTCGCGGACGTGATCGGGATGAACCAAAAACGTCATCCGCCCACACGGCGGCAAATCGCACACCGCGCGGACCACTATCGGCATTCCCGCCACGGGAATCAGCGGTTTGGGCAGCGCGTAGCCTTCGTCGCGAAAGCGCTGACCCAAGCCGGCCATGGGAACGACAAGGTGCATCAGCAACTCCAGACAAAATCGCAAAAAATCTCTCGCTCCATCATCTCGTCAAGATCGACAAACCACCCATGGCGGCGCGTCTGGATGACGCTGATCGGCGCCAGGTGCGGAATCTTAAGGCGGTACCATTGCCGCGGCGGCACGTTCAAGCCGATGCCGACCAGGCAGCGGAGTACGACGTTGTGCGTGCAGGTGAGCGTGTCCGGGCCGTCGTGGTCCCACTGGCCGTCGATGAACGCCTCCAGCCGCCGTGCGACATCGGCCGTACATTCGCCGTCGGGAAAACGAACGTCCTCGCCGCTGTCCCAGCCAGCCGCCAGCCGCGGGAACTGCTGCCGCGCTTCGTCCGCTGACAGCCCCTCGCAGTGGCCGTAGTCAATTTCTTCCAGGCGCGCGTCGAGGCAGGGCCGCGGCAGTTGCACCTGATCCGCCAGTGCCGAGAGTGACTGCTGACAGCGGGCCAGGGGCGAGCAAAATACGCGGCCGATCGACAATCGATCGATTGCTTTCACCAGCGGGGCGAGCGAGTCGATCGCCAGCGGCTCGATGTCCGGGTTGGAGCGGCCGAGAAAATGCGCCTCGTAGGACAGGTTTCCAACCTGTCCCATATTGAGCGCCGTCCGCGCGTGACGAAACAGCACGTGCCGCCTGGCGTCCGTGAAGAAGATATTGCGGAATTGCCGCTCGTAGTCGGCAATCCATTCTTCCAGCCGCTCGTCGAGCTGCTCGATCGGCTGGACGAAGTCACGGGCCCGCTTGCGGGTGGCAAGCTCGCGATACAGTGGCCGCAAGAGCCCGCCGCAGTCGCCGAAAGCCAGCGAGAACTGGTCAAGCAGCAGCTCGCCATCGGGCGCTTCGTTCCGCTTGAGCAGCAGCTTGAGCGTGTTCTGCATCAGGAACCGCAGGATGTGATAGGCAAACTCGTGCCGGTCGCGGACGGTCATCGGCTTTTCGCGGCGGACTTCGCGGTAGCCGCTTTCGTCGCAGGCCAGCTCGCGAAAGGAGACGACGCCGGAGCGGTAGTCGCGGAGGTAGTCCTGGATGCTCCGCCGAGCGCTGACGAAGTGATGCGGCTGGAGGCCGAAGACCGGATACACCTCTGCCATGGAGCCCTTGAAGAATACAGGCGATCGCTGCCAGTCCAGACAGGTGAACGGGCTCTGGATCCCGTGCTCCACGTGGGCTCGCAGCGAGTAGAGCATCAGGTGCAGCACAGCCGTCTGCTCGTCGTTGAATTTCAGCGGCCCCAGCGTAGGGTTGATCCGCAGCGAAAAGGTCTCGGCGGCGACCACGGGCGTCAACGCATCGCGAAAGGCTTGCTGCAAGTCCTCAAACCGCCCGGCATTCAAATCGTCCACAATCACGACAAAGTCGATGTCGCTGATCCCTTCCAGGCCGCTACCGTGCAGGAAACTGCCGGTGAGCGTCGCCGAGAGAATCCAGTCGAACCGCTGGACGGTCTCGCGGAGGGCGGC
>DASRJP010000347.1:0-9805 GCA_035649415.1 Pirellulaceae bacterium
CACTTGTGCAAAAGCTCTCGGGCCTGACGATCCACGAATTCCTGCGTCGCGAAGTCTTTGAGCCGCTGGGGATGAAATCGACGGCTCTCGGCAGCCGCACGCTCGATCGCCAGCGAATCATCGGGCTCAAGGTGACCGACGAGCAGGAGCCCGATTGGGGCTGGAACAGCCGCTACTGGCAAGAGCTGGGCGCTCCCTGGGGCGGCATGTTCAGCACGCCCGAGGACATGGCGATCATTTGCGACCTGATGCTCCGCGGCGGCGAGCACTCTGCCATTCGACTGCTCGCGCCGACCACCGCGCGCATGATGAGCACCAACCGGCTCGACGACCTGCCCGATGTCCCCGAGCCGCTGCGCCGCACGAAGGCCTGGGGATTGGGTTGGCAGATGAACCATCCCTTTGCCGACGACAGCCTGTGCGATCTCCTGCCACGTCATGCCTACGGCCATCTCGGCGCAACCGGCACCCTAATGTGGATCGATCCGTACTCCTTGGGCTTCTTCGTCCTGTGCACCACGGCCGCACGCGACCTGGCCCCCTGGCGGCTGGTGGCCGTGAGCAACGCGGCCGCGGCAGCGTTTATGAAGTAGTCCGCCGCCTTCGGACTTGTTGCTAGTCGTACCGTTTCGATTTTCGGGGGTCCGAGGGATAACGTAGCTAAGCGTCAAGTAGTGAATATGTCACAAGCGCCGTGAACGTGGTTGCTGCCAACAAGAGGCCGGAAATAATCGCCAATGCAAGGACGCTCTTGCGACCAATGTACGTCCCCACGACGAGCACAAAAGGAGTCAGAGTCCAACACGGGAGCATCAATGCACGGGGATCAATGAACCCCGAGGGAAGGTGAACGGTCGCCATCATCACGCCAAGCGGGCCATACGTCGCAAGAAGAGTCACGAGTCCGGCTACGACCCATGGCGGCTTGCGATGCCAACCAGACGGCATCAATTCAACTTTTGACGCGATTTTCGGAGACTCAAATGGGTTTGCCTCCATCCCGCCCATTCTATCCTCCGGCAAACGCAAGGGACTTATTGGGCAGGCAAGTCACTTTTTGGGCAAGTCGAGGCTTGTTGGGCAAAGCCCTTCACGTAGTGTCTATTTTCGCGCATCCTACATAGTGGACAGTCGTGCGCATCGCCGGCTGGTGGCACTGCCTGTGTACCAATTGGCGGGCCGCCCGCCAGTGGGAACTGCGGACCAATCGACCATCTTGCACGAGCCGCAAGCGCATTTTCGACAAGAAATGGCGCCCGTTTGCGATCTCCATCTTTTTTTGGCCGCTGTGTGAATAATTGTATACAATTGCGCATCGAAGGGATAGGCCCCGCTGCGCGCGGCCTGCCGGTCGGGCGTCCAAACGCCGGCCGGACGCTGTTTGACAATTCGGTCGTTGAGCGATGGTTGGACCGCCCTGGAAAATCGCCTAATCGGTCCAAAAATCGCCATTTTTCGAGGAGCCGAAAACTCGCAAATCCGCGCCGGCAGCCAGGTTGCGGTTTTTGGCCCTGCCGCAAAAGGGGCGATTTTTGGAATACCGGCGTTGAGAGATCAGAGGCGCAAAGGATCAATGGAGGAGGAGGGAGTCAGGGGACAGGGGAGAGGGGGACACACGTCTGTAACCGTTCGCCGAACCCTCAACCCTCGGTCCGGCAGCGGCAACCATTGTTCCCTTACCGGTCGGGCGCGACTCACCTCAAGCCGACTCACTAAGCCGACTCAGCGGCGAGTCGGGCGGAGCGATTGCCGCGGACAAATGGACTTCGATCGGTGCGAGGAAATGTGTACAAATAGATATTGCGCAACCACTTGCGTCCCATCGACCTGACGACTCACGCGTCCAGCCTTGAGTCGGCAGCCTGTCTGAACACCCCCCCGGCTGACCCGACTCAACTCCGGAGACGCGACTCGCGCGCAAGGGAAGGAACGTAGCCGGAGAGGAGAGGCGGCAGGAGTCAGAGGGCAGGAGTCAGCGGGCAGAGCGTGTGGACAAAGGCGGCGGAAGAGAAGGATTACGAGAAGGATTAAGATTAGGAAGATGAGTAAGATTTGGAGTAAGAGAAAGAGTAGGAAAGTCAGGATTCGGTTTCGGTTCTCTTGCTCTTTCTCTTTCCCGCAGCCCGGACGATCAGGAATCCGATGTCGGCAATCGCTGGCCGGGGACACGAAGGCAGGTTTGCCTCCGGCTAAGAACCCTGTCTCCTGTCCCCTTCCCTAGTACAGCGCCGTCGACAGCTTCCGCCGGTAGCTGAGCGTCAGGTCAGACGAGTCCCCCAGCACGCGGAATGCATCGACCATCATTTTCCGCGCTTGTTCGCGCAAAGGGCCGGCATCCCGCTCGATCACTTCCAGGCACAGGTCGAAGCCGCTCTGGTATTGGGCGGCGGCCAAAAGCGCCTCGGCCAGCTTCAGCTTCAGTGCCAGGTCGGACGGGTTCTGGCGCACCTGCTCGCGGAGCTGGTCGAGCTCGCCGCCGCTGACGGCGTGCTCCGCCAGGTGCAGCTCCGCCTGAAGCTGCTCCGCCTCCGGCTCCAGAAAGCCGCGCGACGCAAGCTCCGCCAGCAGCTTGTCAGCTTCGTCGCGCTTCCCCTGCTTGAGGAGCACTCGTGCCAGGCCGATCTTCGCGGGAATGTGGTTGGCCGCGGCAGTCAGCGCTTCGCGATACTTCGCTTCCGCGGCGGCCGGCTGGCTCTCCGCCAGCCGCTCGGCTTCTTTTGTCAGCAGCTCAGTGGGGCTGGGCAAAAACCGGCTGAGCCATTGCCGCAGCTCCCGCTCCGACAGGAGGCCGGTAAAACCGTCGACCACTTCCCCGTTCTTAAGGGCATACACGGCGGGAATGCCCTGCACGCCGAATGCCGCCGCGTGCTGCGGGAGGGCGTCGGTGTTGGCCTTGACGACGACGAACTGGCCGGCGAATTCGTCGGCCAGCTTTTCCAGGATCGGCGCCAGTTGCCGGCAAGGGCCGCACCAAGGGGCCCAGAAATCGAGGACGACCGGGGTCTGCTGGGACCGCTCGATGACGTCCCGCTCGAACGATTCCGCGGTCGCGTCCGTGACCCAGGCTGATTGTGCCATCGCCAGGTCCCCGTAGGACAGGTTTTTGAGCCTGTCCTAGTTTACCTGCAGATAGCGGGCCGATGGCAGACCCACTCCCAGTGCCGGCTCGCGCTCGGGCGATTCCAGTGGCACGATGCACCACAGGGTCCAGGCCAGCCAGCCCAGATGGCAGACCAGCCGCGACCAGGCCCAGGGGAAGTCGCTCATGCCGGTGAACTCGAACAGCGACGCGAACTGCACGCTGTGCGGCAGCATGGCCATCAGCAGGAAGAAGATGACGAGCTGGGCCACGCGACGCGCCGCCGGCTGCATCATCGCCACGCCGGCCGCCAGCCGCACCCATCCGCTGAGCCACGACACCCACACCTTGCCCGGCAGCCACGCGGGCAAGATGGCGGCATAAAACTCGGCATAGGACAGGTGAGCAATGCCAGTCATCACGAAGCCGATCCCCAGTGCCGCCGCGGCCGCGGGGATAAACGACGGGGCCTGCGTGACGGACGGCGGCCGGGACCGCTCATCCACTCGGAAATAGAGATACGCCAGGGGGACGATGAGGAAGTATTCCATGGTGGCAATGGTGACCTGGCGGCACAGATCGCTGGAGGAGGCAAACGGTGCTTTCTCACCATCGGCAAGAGTTTGCCGCGCAGGCAAGTGGCAGTGTCCAGACGCCGAAGGTTCCCGTGCTATCGGTCCTGCCACGGCTGCCCGCGGGACGCGTGGTGACGGTCGTGAGGAGAGGCGGTAGCCCTGGCGGACGAGTGTCTCAGCCCCAGCGGCGCGATCAGGAATCCACGACGCTGCTGGGGAGATGGAACATCCTCTCCCGCGGCGGCTTTACCCACACCTTGGCCCGCTGCCGTAGAAACCCGGCCAGCGGCTGCTCGATGTCTTCGCTCGTGCTGAGGGCAAATGCCCAGCCGGACGTCTTGAGCAGCAGCGGCACCGGCCGGCCCCCCGGCTCGTACGAATACCAGAGTTGGTCCCAGGGGATGAATCGCCAGCCGCCCAGTGCCACGCCGCTTTCCCCGATTAGCATCTCGTCGGGCGGATACTGAAGCTGCGTTATTCCCATGGCACCAAACACGCCGGCATAGATGCCTTGCATATAGGGAGTGCCAATTTTGCCGCCGGTCACGATCGTGGACGCCGTGAGCAATAAGAGCATGAAGGTTGCAAACGCGATCATGGCATAGGCGCTGGTCGGCGACCAGCGTGTCGCGCCCCAGGTCCGCGCCGTGACGCGAAAGCGTTCCGTCCCCAATCGGCGCTTGACCGCATGCCGCGACGAGGCGTTGGCGGCCAGGCCGAAGGCAAAGGTGACCACAACGATTCCCGTCTGCATCGCGAGCGTTAACCACTGCTGCGCCGACCAGCCGCGGACCCAGGGGGCGATCAGCGCTGACAAAAGCGCCACGACGAACATCGCGCCCAGCAAGTGGCGAATGCCGAACTGGAATGGTTTTCGATCCGAAGTCATGCCTATCGATAGTTACGACAGTCAACCAATTGAAGTCGCCGCTTGAAAAGTTCGCTATGTCACATCCGTGCATGCTAGCGTCTGCGAGACTGTTGTGCGAACCAGTCGCTCTTGACCATACACTCCCCGCCCTTGTACCCTCGCGACCTCTACCCCAGACCGACCCCACCGCCTGCAGGGAAGCAGCCGCCATGACGGAAGGATCCGCTCTGCGCTCGTCGGCATTGCCCACTTCGGTACCGCTCCTGGACGTGGGTCGCGCCAATCGGCCCCTCAAGGACGAGTTTGTCGCGGCCATCGGCCGCGTCCTCGATAGTGGCCGATTTCTTCACGGCGCGGAAGTCGCGCAGCTCGAACACGAAATCGCCCGTCTGTGCGGCACCGAGCACGCCGTCGCCTGTGCCAGCGGCAGCGACGCGCTGCTCTTGGCGCTCATGGCCCTGGACATTGGCGAAGGGGATGAGGTGATTGTCCCCAGCTTTACGTTCTTTGCCACAGCCAGCGCGGTCTGGCGGTTGAACGCCCGGCCGGTGTTCGTGGACATCGATCCGGCGACGTTCAACCTCGATCCGCAGTGCGTTGAAGAGGCGATCACGCCGGCAACGAAAGCCATCATTCCCGTCCACCTTTTCGGCCAGTGCGCCGACATGGATGCGATCCAATCGATTGCCGAGCGCCGCGGCCTGTGGGTGATCGAAGACGCCGCGCAAGCCATCGGAGCCACGTACCGCGGCCGGCCGGCCGGTTCGATGGGGGCGATCGGTTGCTTGAGCTTCTACCCCACCAAGAACCTCGGCGCCTTTGGCGACGGCGGAATGCTGACCACGTGCGACGAGCCGCTGGCCCAGCGGCTGCGTCTGCTGGCCGGACACGGCATGAGCCCGCGCTACTACCATAAAGTGGTCGGAATCAACAGCCGGCTTGATACCATCCAGGCCGCCGTGCTGCTGGTGAAGCTTGCGCGCTTAGAGGAGTGGTCCAAGGTCAGATCGCAGCACGCGGCCCGCTACGATCAGCTGCTGCGCGGTCGTGGCCTGGACCTGCTGGCCGGTCTGCCCGGTGCCGCCGATAACTGCGATCATGTCTGGAATCAGTACACGGTGCGCATCCCCGGCGGCCGGCGCGACGTGGTCAAGGCGCAGCTCGCTCAAGCCGGCATTGGCAGCGAGATTTACTACCCCGTGCCGCTGCACCTCCAGGAATGCTTTCGCTCGCTGGGTTATGGCCCTGGCACGCTGCCGCATACCGAGCGGGCCGCGCAGGAAGTCCTCAGCCTGCCGGTCTTCCCCGAGCTGACCGAGGCGGAGCAGGATCTTGTTGTCGAGCGGCTGGGCGAGTTGCTGGTCGGCCGCATGGCCAAAGCGGCCTGACTTCGCTCATTCGTACTTTCGCGCGAACTCATAAAGAATTTCCGCCGCCGCCTGAAGCTGCTCGACCTCGAGCCACTCGTCTGCCGTGTGAGCCTGATCGATGCTCCCGGGTCCGAACACGACGGTCGGGCATCCGGTGCGGGCATAATGAGGCGCATTGGTGCCGAAGGGGACGCCGATCAGCTCTCCTGGGAGGCCGCGAACGCGGATTGCCTCCGCCAGCCGCGCTGCAATTTCCTGGTTTCGCTCGTCCGACAGGCCGTGCGTCTTTAAGAACGGCGGATCGTGCATCACGGGCGTCCCCACGGGAACCACCGTGCTCAAGTAATCGAGCGCGTGTCGGTATGCCTGATCCGGATCTTCGCCCGGCAGCACGCGGCGGTCGATCTCGATGGTGCAGCGATCGGGAACCGTGTTGACGCTGATGCCGCCGCTGATCAGTCCGACGCTGAGGGTCGGATGACCGCACAGCGGGTGCGTCTGCAAATGTGTGACGACTTCATTGGCGTAGGATTGCAGCACCTGGAGCACCCGGGCCATATGAAAGATGGCGTTGTCCCCCAAATGCGGCTGCGAACTGTGTGTGGCAATGCCGCGGGTGTGGCAGCGCCAGCGCACTGCCCCCTTATGCGCGACGACTACGTTGAGCTGCGTTGGCTCCGCGACGATGCACCCATCGGGAACCCGCGGGCAGAGCTTCGACCCATCGCCGGCATAGGTCCGCGCCCAATCGGTCGCTCCCGTGAACCCGTGCTCTTCGTTCACGGTGCAAGCCAGCACCACGGTCGGTCTTCCGCGCGGCTTCTCCTTGGCCAGCCGTGCCATCACAGCGATCATCGCCGCCAGACCGCCCTTGATGTCGCATGCTCCACGGCCATACAGTTTGCCGTTCTTTATTTGCGGGTTGAACGGATCGATCGTCATTCCTTCGACGGGCACTGTATCCTGATGGGCTTCGAGCATCAGGATCTGGCCACCTTTGTCCGGCGTCTTGGAGCCGTCGACGCGGGCGATGAGGTTATCTCGCTGCGGTGCGACGGTGTGCCGCTCCGTCGGGATTTTAAGTCGCTTGAAAAGTTTTTCGAGATAATCGGTTACGCGATGCTCGTAGTAGATGTCCCCGCTGACGGTGCGTCCCATGGGATTGACGCTGGGGATCCGCACCAGATCCGAAAGGGTTTCGACGACATCGAGGCTCATCAGGGGTTCCTTGGCGGGTACAACGGAAGAGGAATTTTACCACGCCGGTTTCCGCCGCGAAATCGCTGAGTTCATGCGTCGTATTGCATCAGGATCTCCTGCACTTCCAGGCCCGCAATCGACGCGAAGCCGCCGGCCGCAATCTGCTCACCGAGGGTAGTCACCGAGCGATAGTAGCGGTCGCTGGGACGAGCGCCAGTCAGCTCGCGCGTCAGATCCTGGCAAAGAATGTCCGCGGCCGATTGCACGACTTCGTCGCTCTGCTGCGCTGCATACAAGCTCGTGCAGAGCATCGTCACTAGCTTCTGCACGCGGCTGGACAACTCGCTCATCCGCAACTGCCGGTCAGCCAGCTTGAGCTGGTGTTTGCGCATCGCCCCGCTGATCTCCAGCGCCATCTTCGGCAGCATGTGGCAGGCATACTCAGCATGCGTTCGCAGGCTCGCCGGCATGGACGGCAATTGCGGACGGGGAGCAATGGAGAAACTCTTCGACAGCAGCCACGCCGCATACGGCGGCAACTCGCGCCGCAGCGCCCAGATGTGTGCCGGGTTTAGTGGCGAGAGCTTCTTGATCCCGGCCGCCGCGAGTGCTTTGCCCACGGGCTCGAAGAAGGTAACGCCGTGCTGCTTCACCAGCGACTTGAAAAACGCCATGCCGAGCATTTCCCCTTCGCCTTCGTAGATGCACGGGGCCAAGAACTCGTGGACGTTCTCGCCGAACAGGTGCCCGGCGAGGAATGACCGCCCGCCGTGCGTTTTCATGAGCAGCTCGATCGCCGCTTCCCTCTGCGATTCGCTGCCAAAAATCTTGGCCACGATGCATTCCATCTCGCCGCGATAGCCGGCATCGAGGAGCGACGAGCACCAGGCGACCAGCGCGTCGCAGCCGACGATGAGTGCCGCCAGACGGCCGATCCGCCGCCGCACCAGCTCGCGGCGCTCGATTGGCTCGCCGTACGTCTTGCGGAATTTGGCCCACGGCAGCAGGTTGGCCAGCATTAGCCGCATCGAGCCGGCGGCCGTCGCGCACAGCGCCACGCGGCCGAGGTTCAGACCGTGATAGGCGATCGTCAGGCCGTTGCCCTGCTGCACTTCCAGCAGATTTTCCTTCGGCACGGGAAAATCGCGAAAAATGATCCCGCGGTTATACGTGTGCTTGAGGGCGTGCAGGCCATACTTCACAAGCTGAAACTGAGGCGTCTCGGTCGGCGGCAAATCGCAGATCAGCACCGCCGGCTTGTCGTCGATGAGGCATACAAGGCCAATCGTCCGCCCGGGCACCACGTTCGTGATAAACAGTTTCTCGCCCGTCACCAAATAGCGATCACCGTCAAGCCGCGCTCTTGTGCGGAGCGCCGTGAGGTCGGAACCGGCGCCCGGTTCCGTGAGTGCGAACGCGGACAGACGTCGTCCGCTGGCTAGCTCTGGTAGAAATCGCCGCTTCTGCTCGGCACTCCCGAACGTGCGCACCGGATCCACAGCGCCGATGCAGCCGTGCACCGAAGCCAGCCCGGCGGTAGTCGGATCAATCGTCGCCATCCGCGTCAGGAAAGACGCGAAACTGCGAAACGGCGCGCCTATGCCGCCGTACTCTTTGCCCACCAGCAGGCCCCAGTAGCCGGCGGCAGCCAGGTCCATCAGGACCCGATCGTCGATCTTACGTTCCTGATTGAGAAGCGTGCCGGCGCGCTGATGCCTCGCGACCGCTGCCACCGATTCATCCATTACTTTCTGCACGTCCGGCGGGGTGGCCAGCGGCGCGGACTGGAATAGCTCGGCGGGAACTGATTTTTCCCAAACAGCCCGATGGACGGGACTGCTGGCGGTCTGGTATTTGGCCGCAAAGAGCTGCTCCACCTGGTCGTCGGCACGATCGAGGGCGCCGGTGCGGCGGGCTTCCTCCTCGCTCTTGCCTCCCAGCCGCATGGCTGTTTCGGCAAACGAGGCTTCATGCGGGGGGGACGGCGGTGCTTTGGGGGTGATCGTTGACATGCAGGTCTCCTCGCTCAGATTCTACGTCTTTCCGCCCGGTTGTTCGCAGCCGGATTAGCGCAAAAAGAAGGCCGCCGCGCGGGCCTGGCGCGGCGACCTTACAGATGGGGAGGAACGTTGGACGTTTGCCGAGCCGCGCAGGGACTTACCCCAGCGGCGTGCTAAAGATCAAGCGGCGACAACGCGAGAGAAACCTCGCGGCGATAATTTAGAGTAACCGAGGACGAGAGCGAGCGCATTCTTTCTCACTAGAAACAACAATAGCATATAAAATACATGGTTTTTAGCGTATGTCGTAAAGAGTTGTGGCCGTGGCAGTTGCGGCCGGGAGTCACTTCCCGCCTGGCCGTATTGTCACCTCAATTGTTCAGTAGCGGCCGCACGTTCGGCACTAGCGGTTGACCGTTTGACCGCATCCACCGGCGCGCTACCATGGTTACGCTTCCAATCAGGAGGGTGTTACATGATCGGCTGCCAGCGTTGGTGGTTCTTGGCCTGTTTGGCAGGCCTAATATCCAGACCGGTGTGCGGTGACGATTGGCCCCAGTGGCTGGGACCCAAGCGCGACAGCGTCTGGCGCGAAATCGGCATTATCGAAAGATTCCGGCAGGATGGCCCCAAAATCCTGTGGCGAACACCGATAAGCGGCGGCTATGCCGGGCCGGCGGTCGCTGGCGGACGCGTGTATGTCGCCGACT